>CALFEW010000547.1 GCA_937958365.1 uncultured Chloroflexota bacterium
TTATGAATCTACCAGAAGAAATCACCCACAACAGACAACGAACCATCGCCAGGAGCCTGACATTCAGCCTGGTCGTCACCATCATTTTGGCGTTTTTTACCTTTGGCCTGGTCAGCAATGCCATCGTCAGCCAACGGATGGCGCAAGCGCAGGTTGACCAGTCGGCGCTGATCGTAGACAACCTGGCGAACATTTTAGGCGGCCCTCTGGCAGCCAACGACCCGGCGGCCATCGCCCAAAACGTGCAGGCCTATCAGGAAGCCACAAATGTTGCCGGTATTCGGGTTACGGATGCGTCTGGGACCATCGTTTACGAGGTTGATTCGCTGGGAACGGCGGCAAAACCCTACACGGTGTCTCGTCTGGTCACTTCGGATGGTCAGTTTGTGGGCCAGGTTGAAATGACATTCACCGGCCAACTGGTACAACAACTCCGCCGCAACATCATGATCATTTTGATGATCTTGCTCGTCCCGACCACCCTCGTGATTGCGATAGCCGCGCGGCTTTTTATCACCCGTTTTGTGTCAAAGCCGCTCGACGAATTGGCGAGTGGTTTAGAGCAAATTGCCTCCAGCAACTATCATTATCGCCTGCCGGCGATGCGGGAGGCAGACGTCAACTTTATCGCGCAGGTCGCCAATAATTTGACCGACCAGATTGAAGAGCGGGATCAGGAACTGCGGAATCTGATTGAGATGCTGGAAAAGCGCGTCGCCGAACGCACCCGCGACCTGGCTTTGGCGGCGGAAGTCGGCCGTTACGTCTCGCAAATTCATGATCTGGACGACTTGCTGCGGGAATCTGTTGAATTGATTCGCACCTGGTTTGAACTGTATCATGTGCAAATTTACCTGGTTGATGAAGCGCAGCAGACGCTGCGACTGGTAGCCAGCACGGGCCTGATTGGTAAACAACTGCTGGCGGAGCAGCACAAATTATCCACCAGCGCCACCTCGATTAACAGCCGGGCCGTCAGCCAAAAACGCGCGATTCTTGTGGCGGACACGGCCGTTAGCGATGCCTTCCAACCCCATCCTTTGCTGCCTGAGACACGCTCGGAAACGGCCGTGCCCCTCATTACCGGCAACCGCGTCGTAGGCGTTTTGGACCTGCAAAGCTCCCAACCCGGCGCCCTTTCCACAGAAACCATCCCGGCCTTTGAAGCCCTCGCCGGGCAGTTAGCCGTCTCCATTGACAACGCCGCCCTATTCCGCCAACAAACCCAATTGGCTCAGGAACTACAAGAAAACACAACGTTCCTGGATAACGTAATTGATAACTTACCGGTCATGCTGTTTGTCAAAGACGCCACAGACCTGCGGTTTATTCGTTGGAACAAAGCCGGATCGGAACTCACCGGCATACCAGCCGAGGCCTTCATCGGCAAAACAGACTTCGACTTCTTCCCGCCGGAAGAAGCGGCCTTCTTCGCCCAAAAAGATCGCCAGGTTATCCAAGACGGCGTTCTCGTAGACATTCCCGAAGAGCCAATCGAAACAACCGATAAAGGAACCCGCCTGCTGCACACAGTTAAAGTGCCGCTGATGGACCTGAGTGGCAAACCCAAATATCTTATGGGCGTCTCCGAAGACATTACTGAGCGTAAAGAAGCGGAGTATTTCTTAAATGAGCGTGTTAAAGAGCTGAACCTGCTCAACGACATTGGGCGCAAGGCAGCACAACAGCCAACGGTGGCCGACTATCTGCAATACGTGGCGCAGCACATCCCGACCGGTATGCAGTTTGTCGAACTCTGCCGGGCGGCCATCACCCTGGATGATGTCATTTATGGCGAACCGGAAGCCATCAATCTGGCCTGCCAGATAGTTGAAGGGCTTATCATCGAGGGCAAACAGGCGGGCCGCATCTACATCGCTTACACAGAGCAGCGCGCCTTCCTCAACGAAGAAAGCGCCCTCATTGGTGAAATTGGCCGGCGCGTCAGCAGCTATATTGAAGGCCGCCGCCTGCTCGAAAGAAATCAGACCACTGCCGCCAATTTACAGATTGTGTCGGAAATCAGTACGGTGGTCGCTTCTTCGCCAAGCAAACAGCAACTCCTGCAAGACGCGGTAAACCTGACCCAGACAGGGTTCAATCTGTACCACGTTCAGGTCTACTTATACGATGACAACTACGACGAACTGATTTTGTCCGCCGGCTCCGGCGAAATTGGCCGACAAATCGTGGCTGAGAATCTGCGCGTTCCCCTCAGCTCATCCTCATTCGTCGCCAGGGCCGGGCGTACCCGACAAACCATCGTCGTGAATGATACCCGCAGCGATCCTGGCTTTTTAGCGCATCACTTACTGCCGGCTACACAGTCCGAATTGGTGTCGCCGCTGATTGTTGGCGATGTGCTGCTGGGTGTTTTAGACATTCATTCTGAAGTAAAAGATCGGTTTATGGAAGAAACCGTTAACGTCCAGACGACTTTGGCGGCTCAGTTTGCGGTAGCACTGCAAAATGCGGCCCGGTTTGAGCAGAATCAAATCGCGCTGCAAGAGTTGAATGCTTTACAGCGGCTGATGGTCCGCGAAGGCTGGGGCGCCTTTGCCCGGCGCAAAGAAGACGTGGTCAGAGGGTACGTTGCCAATAGGGAGATGGTGCAGCCTATCGCCGGGCAAACCGGGGAGGAGACGCAGACGGAAGAAACGGCCGTTACCATCCCCATGCAAATACAAGGCGCCATCATCGGCAAACTGGGGGTTCGCCGCCCGGACGGCCAGCCACTTTCCACCTCGGATCAACTCTTCCTGGAAGCCATCTCACTGCAAGTAGCCCAGGCTTTAGAAAAGTCGCGTCTTTTTGAAGAAACGGAACAGGCGCGCAGCCAGACAGAAGCGCTGTTCGCCGGCAGTGACCGCGTCGTGCGGGCCACAACCATGGCCGATATTTTACACGCCCTGGTAGACGTCACCGAACTGAAGCAGTTAGATACGGCCAGCCTGATCCTCTTCAATGAACCCTGGCAAACCAAACCACCTTCGGTGATTACGGTCATGGCCCTGTGGCAGAAAGAAGGCCAACTGCCCGATATTGGATTGGGCATTCCGTTCCCCGCCGAGTTGTATCCGATGCTGCAATATCTTACACGGGAACGGCCGTTTGTCAGCCACGATATCAGCCAGGACCCCCACCTGGATGAAGCCACCAAACGCGCTTTTGGCGACCTGAGTTACATGAAAACCGCGATTGCCGTGCCTCTGGTAACTGGCGATTTGTGGATTGGTTTCGTCGTCGGGTTGGCCGCGCAGGTCCACTACCTGAGCGATGCGGCCGTGCGCCAACTGACAAGCCTGGCCGGGCAGGCCGCCACCGTAGCCCAAACGCTGCGGCTGTTTGCCGAAGCGCAGGTTCAAGTGCAAAACGAACAAACGCTGCGCCAGGTATCTGACCGGGTTTACGCCGCCGCCGACGCCGAATCCATGCTGCGCACGGCCGCCGAAGAAATCGGGCGGGCGTTGGGCATGGAAACTTTTGTCATTTTGGAACAGGACGGCCTGCAAACGGAAACGGCCGTTCCGCAACCTATTTCTGTTAACGGCGCCAACTAATTCGAGGAAACAGCGATGAAAATTACCCGCCGACTGCTGATACCAA
>CALFEW010000548.1 GCA_937958365.1 uncultured Chloroflexota bacterium
GGGTGACAGGAGCAGCAGGCGATTGGCGCCGAGGAAACGGTGGGCGTAGTTCAAGGCCACCAGCCCGCCCATCGAGGTGCCGATGAGAGCGAAGTTTGTCAATTCCCGATCCAGAATGTATTGGCGCAGCCGGTTAATCATTCCTGTGATGGTGAGGTACTCAAAGTCGACGGGCGTGGGCGAGAAGTCGAAGGCGTGAAAGCCCACGTCGGGCCAGTCGGCCAACCGGGGGCGCAGGTAGTCGGGCTTGCGGCCGCCGGCCGAAGAGGCGAAGCCGTGGAGGTAGATGAGATGAATCATTGCTTTTCCTTTAGAACCAGTCCGGCGGCGCCAGGAAGCGGGGGCCAACCGGGTGGACGTGAACGACCGGCTCATGCGCCTGCCGCCATAGCTGGAACTGTTTAAAAAGTTCCGGCCGTTCCGGCGCGGCCACCAGCGTCATGGCCAGGTTGGCCGTCAGGTGGCGATGAGCGCGCTGCCCGTCGAAGATGGGCTCGTCATGGTCAATCTGAGCATAGCGGCTCAGGGTCATGGTTGCGCCAGAGATTGGGAGAGTGAACTGTCTGGTAATGGGAATAGAGACGTAGGCGCAAAACTTGGAGGGGGCAAAGCGCCGGGAAACCGGATCGTAGACGAAATAGGTGACGGTGCGCCGCCCCCAGGAGGACTGGCCCGATGTTGTCTTTATCTCCTCGTTCCATTGATGCAGGTTGAGCATCAGCTCCGTGTGGTTGGAGACAAAATGAATGGCGGTGTCGTCGATGCGGGCCAACATGCTGGAGATGTCCAGGACGCGCCGGATTTCCGCTTTGATATTGAGCCGCGCGCTCATCAGGTCCGTTTGATCCAGGTGGTTAAGGCGGTGAATTTCTTGGGGGGTGACGTGGGGCAGGAGCGGCGTCTGGTAGGCTTGTATCCCGGCGTAGCGCATCAGCCAGACGGCATTCGCCGCCAGATTGCGCCGCCCGCGTTTAACGTGGGGGGAGATCATGGACAGAAAGATGTCGGTATCTGGCTGGGGCTGGAACAGGTGCGCTGTGGCGAATTTGGCGTGGTTGGCCACCGGGTCGGCCCGGCTAACTTCAAATTCCACCCACAGACGACGGCCGTTTTCATGGGTGAGCAGCACATCCGCTTGCGGCGCATAGCCTAATATCTGACGCCACGCTTCGGCCAACAGCGGCGCATCGCTTTGCGCCTGCCAGCCCGGCGGGCAGTGGCGCTGAAATTCTTGCTGCAGGAAGGCGGCTAACTGTCCCATTGCGGTTGTCCAAACTGAAAGCGGAGGTAGCGTTCCAAATCGTCGAGAATCTCCTGTTGGCGCGGCGTCAGGTCCTGTTGGCGTGCATCGGTGATATCGGCCAACGCCTGCTGCGGTGTCAGTCTGGGCTTACCGCGAAAGTCGAGCAGAGGCTGTGCTTCGTCCCGGATGCGTCGGGCGTAGGTCTGGTAGGACGGGAAGCGGTAGGCCAGCCTTTCATGGCGACAGAGCAGGCGCACCGCCAGTTCCCGGCTGGTCTCGTCCGGAAGCTGCGCCGTCAGAGCGATTTTCTCCGGCAGCGATGCCTGATGGAACTGTTGTTGGCTGGCCGCCAGGGCGTCCGAGGCAAAGCCATTGGCGTAGAGGGCGGCGTCGGCGTCGGGTGTGAAGCTGTCGTCGAAGGAGCGCGCCCGGTGGTAGCGCGCGATCTCCGCCAGAAGCTGGGGCTGGCGTTGCAGCCAGGTCATGTTGGCGACGGTGGTATCATGCCGTTCCGCGCTGAGCTTGTGGGGCTTGGGCGGCTGGGCGAAGGGCGGCTCGCCCGGCTTCTGCCGGATGACGCGCGTCTTTTCGGCGATAGTGGCGCTTGTCGTCTCAGGCAGTTCTGGCCTATCCAGACGCAGCCAAAGGTGGCGAGGGGCGGCCGTCTCTGACTGGCCCAGGTAGAGGGCGGGTACCTGGCACTGCTGATCATAGCCGAACTTGCCCTGGACCAGGAGAGCGGACGGCCGTTCCATGAACTGGGGCAGCTGCCCCAGGCGTTCATCGAACGTGGTCTTGTCAAAAAAAGCGAGACAGGCGTCCCAGAGGTTGTTATCTTGACGCAGGCGGCGCGTAAGGGCTACTGTGGCGGCCACATCTACCAGCGCATCATGGGCCTGACCCGTGGCCAGGCCATTGGCCTGACTGAGGTGTTCCAGTTTGAGGGTGGGTTTGCCCGATACAGTCGGCCAGTCGAGCAGCGGGCTGTCGTGCAGCCAGTAGAAAACGGTGAGGGGAAACAGATCCAGACGGCGGCAGCCATTTTGCCATTGATGGTTGTAGGGTGGTAGCAGATTACGGTAGAAGGTGAAACGAAGGAACTGGTCGTCGAAACTGAGGGAGTTGTAGCCGAGGTTGGTGGTCCCCGGTTGGCTGACCAGCGCCTGAATCTCCCGGGCCGCTTCGTATTCTGGTTTTCCGGCTGTGAGCGCCTGGAAGACAGAGATGTCGGTGGCCAGCAGCGCACCCGGTGAAGGGATGATGTCAGGCCGCAGGCGGACGCGGAATTCGTAGCGCTCCAATTCGCGGAAATCTACGTCGGTGCGGATAGCAGCGAATTGCAGAATCTGGTCGAAGGCGGGGTTGAGGCCGCTGGTTTCCAGGTCGTAGAAAAGGTATGTAGGCGTGTGGGTCATTGAGATGTGAACCTCCCGAACGGCTTAATCTTACCTCAGAAACGGCCGTTTGCCCTATGACCCATAGTGGCCGAGTCGATCATATTTACCGGTTGAAATCAGGGCCAGACAGGATGTCTGTGCCAGTCTAGCTCCTCCTCAAGAGCATTCAAGGGCGCTAAACGCGCCGGACAGGGTGAAGCCTGTGCCGTTTTGGCCGGGCCTCCCCCGCTTGCGGCGGTTTGGCGTCAGCGGCGAGGACATGACCGGCAACGGCCGTGTCTTCGCCTTTTGGTTGTTTGAGGAGGTGTGGCATGGAGAGTGGACAGTGTGAGATGACAGCCGGTGACAATTCCCGGCGGACTGCCGACATGGACCTGGCCGAACTGCAGCAGCGGGCCGGGGCGCTGGCGCGGGAGTTGGGGCAGCAGTACGGCTTCGACGGCCCTGAGTGGCGCACCCACTGGGCTGACATGACCCAGACGGCGCTGCTGGCCTTCCTGGAAAACAGCGACCAGCCGCTCTCTTATGCCTATGCCTGTGCCCGCACGGCCCTGAAGAACTACGGTTGGGTTCACGTGCGTGGGCTGAACGGCGGCTGGAAATCGTTGGTCGCCCGCGACTACACCCTGGTAGATACGATTGACAGCTTGGATGGCGGCGATGAGAACGGCGACGACAACCTGGCCTGGCGGCGGCGCGAAATGCGCCAGTGGGACATGGTTCCGCGCCCGGTGGAATGGGCGGTGTTGAACCGCGAAGATGGCCCGCCGCCGGAAGTGGCCGACCTCTTCCGCGACCTGCTCATCACCCTGGTGGGCATGAGCAGCGAGCGGTGGTACCCGGAGCAGATGTACCGGGGGGCGCTCATCCTGGCCCTGCGGCTGACCGGTCATCTCTGGGAGGAGGTGTCGGCGGCCGTGGGCGACCTGGAATGGGATTCGCTGGTCAAGATTTACCAGGAGTACCG
>CALFEW010000549.1 GCA_937958365.1 uncultured Chloroflexota bacterium
TCTTTCTCATCCTGGCAGCCCTCAACGTAACCTCGGTTTCGCCTGTTGTGATGGCCGGTTTGGCGTTAACCTGGGCGATCTGGGGAGGGCTGCTCTTGTGGGTAGCGCGACGCATCAAAAGTTATATGCTGGAACGTGGGGAAGATTTCGACTTCGAGATGAAACCACCGCAGCTTAAGCTCCGGCGCAAAAGAAAAGAAGCGGATAGCGAATCCGGCCCATGAGCTGTTTTAGGGTGGCAGAAGCGCCAACCAAGACCCGATGGCCCGCTGCACGGCCGTTGGCGACACCGCCGCCATTCGCCACAATATAGACCACAACCGGGGCCAGCGCTGATGGTAAATCCGCCGGGCAACTATCGTGCGTCGGATGAGCAGCCGACCCAGACGATGTTCCAATAATCTCTTCCGATAGTCGGCAAAAGAAAAATCGCCAGACGAAAAGGCAGCCTGCACGGCCGTTGCCGCCACTTCCCCATACTCCATCGCGTAAGAAATCCCTTCCGCGAACAACGGGTCCACGCCCGCCGCATCGCCCACAAACAAAACGTGTGGTCGGGCAAATTCCGCCTCTGCGTTAAACCAACGAATGGGATGGCCCTCAAGCGGTATATCCTCCAGGTCTATCTGGCGCGCCTGTAAACCTGTTACAAACGTCTGCTTAAATTGCCCGCGCGGCCGTTCCGGCAGAGGCGCCATCCGGCTGTCAAAGATACCGCGATTCATGTAAGCCGAACCGTCCACCAGGCACGGGAAATCCCAAACATACCCCTGAATACCTTCCTGGATGCACGAAAAATCGAAAACGGCCGTTTTCTCCCGCCAGGCCATTGAAGTTTGCGGATCCAGCGGCGTGAGAACGCGCAGCAAACGCGCCACCCCCACAGGCGTAAACAGACGCAGCTTACGCCGCACCATACTATTCGCCCCGTCTGCCGCCACCACCACCTGCGCCTGATAGGTGGCCCGGTTTGTGGTCAACAGTACGCCATCGGCTGTCATTTGCAAATCCACCAGCCGCTCATTGGATTGCAGCCGCAGCCCCTGGTTCACCACGGCCTGCGCCAGAGCCGCGTCAAACTCATGGCGCTGCACGACGCGCATAGCCTGAGCATTGGAAATGGTAAACGCCTGCGAACCCAGGCGAAAAACCAGATGCTCCACGGTAAACGACGGCACGTCAATCGTCAGACCCAGATGTTGTAACTGCTGTTCGCCATGAAACGTAATACCCCCGCCACAAATTTTGTGACGGGGGTATTCTGCGGCTTCTATGATGAGCATCTCTGCGGCCAGTTTCGGCGACAGCCGGGCAAGATGCAGCGCTGTCGCCAGGCCAGCCGGACCACCGCCCACAATGACGATTTTGTAGCGGGCCGCCTCTGTCATAAACAACTACCAGTTACCACGAGTTATTTTCAAGACGAATCGGCGCGTCACGGCCTGTTTCATCGTCAGATCAGGCCAGGTTTCAGCGGAAAACTCACGCAGTTGTTGCAACAAAGCGTTAAAAATGTCTTCCGGCAAAAACCAGCTTTCCGCGTCCATCTTGTTCTCGATGGCCTGGAGTCTTTCCGCCGGGCTGATCCACGTGACCCATTCGGCGGCAATTACCTCTGTCGTCTCCACGCCGCCTAAATCGGCCAGGACTTGCTGCTTGGAAACCCCGGCCGCCGGCGGCATCATGTTGGGAGACATGGCGACGGCTCGCTTACGTAACTCGTCACGCAAACGGCCGACGACAGACTGCGGGTCTATCCAATCGTCCCCCTGGATAAACGCCCCATCCGGGCGCAATAAACGGGCAATTTCATGCACAACTTTTTGCCAGTTTCGCGCCAGATGCAGCACATGAACCGCCATCACGGCGTCAAACGCATCCGCCTGAAAAGGCATATCGTGCATATCGGCTTGTAAAAGAGATAGGGATTGGGCAGACGGCCGTTTCTCCCCCAATATCTCGCGCAGCATATTCGACGACACGTCAAAACCTACTACCCGGCAGCCAGCCGCCACCACCGGTCGGGCAATTCGCCCCGTGCCTATGCCAATTTCCAAAACGCGCGCACCCACGCCAGCTTCCCTGGCAATGGTCTCGCCAATTTGCTGCGAGACCTCCGGTGGATGCGCGCGCTGTGCCTCATACTGCCTGGCGACACGTTGGTCAAACGAAAAATCAAAGCGCATACATTTGCCTACGCGGCCGCACCCGATTCCATCGCGCGGATGGCGTCTGCACGTGTTAAGGTCGCTTCATGCTGGGAGCGGAACCGGGTCACGCTCAGCCGCCACACAATCAAAGCCGCGGCAGTCATGCCAATCGCTTCCAGACCAAAAATGGCAAAATAAGCCATATTAGGCGCTAACAGCCCGGTTTCAATCAGACCCGTGTGCAAAGCGCCGCCGCCAAAAGAAGCCGTGCCATTGCCAAAAGCCTGCGCCGTACCCCACAACCCCATGTACAGGCCGGTTGCGCCATCAATCGTCATGTCCATCATCATCGAAAGCGACCCGACATTAAAGAAACCGGTGAAGAGACCCATCACCACCAACGCCGGCAGAACCATGGCTTGTTGATGGGTTAACGCGGCCGTTGCCAACGTCAACATACCCAACGCCGTGCCAACACACCCGGCAATCACAATGGTACGCTTGCTAATGGCAAACACCACGCTGAGCGCCCCCATGATCACCATGCCCAACAAAACGCCACCACCCCACATCGGTTGGAATCGGGTCGTTTCTGTCAAAGGCATATCAAAAACTTCAGCGCCAAACACTTCCAAAATGTTATCTTGCAAGAAAATCGCCAAAATGGAGATGAAGACAAACAAAAAGAAGCCTCGCGCCTGTTTGTTCTTCCGCAATACCTCGACGGCCACGCTAAGCGGGTTGCCTTCCGGAGCCACAGCCTTCGCACGGACAATGGAGGCCGCCTGCTCTTCGGCGTTCATCCGTTTTTCCATGCCAATCACACCCAGGAACGTGAAACCGATAACAATCATCGGCGACAGGTTATAAAGACGCTGCATCGCTTCCGGCGAAAACTCCGGCATGACGATATTCATGACGATAGCCGCAAAAATGGTGCTGATAATGCTAAATGTCCAAACCACAGAAATGACGCCACCACGAGAGCGGGTGTCAGTTACTTCGGCAATCAATGAATGATGCGAATCGCCCATGACGGCAATGGCAATGCCATAAATGACAAACGCCAACAAACCGGCCAGATACGCCCAAACTTCGCCGGCGCCCATGTTGATCACAATGGTGGGCAAGAACAAAAAGACCGAACTGGCGACCGCGCTGCTAAGCAGCAAATACGGCGACCGTCTAAAACCGGCGACCGGATGACGGTCAGCGATGCGGCCAGAAATGACCTGGAACGGTGAGAGAAAATAGTGCAACGCCAACATCGCCGTGATGACAATGGCTGTGATGCCTAGCTCAACAATGGCGATTCGATTGAGGTTGATGGTCAGTAAGGCGAACATCCAGCCAACACCCAGTTTGGGCAAAGCCAGCCGCAACGTCTTAATGAATGCCTTTAATCCTTTCCAAACTGCCGAAAAAATCCTCATTTTACCCTCTCCTTATTTCTCATGCAGTAACTGATAACCAGTTCTTGCCAAACAAATATTTAGCAAATTCTCAGGAAATTATAACTATTCCCTAAACTTTAACAATACCTAACAAAATGGTGATTGTGTCCAGATTTGGGCCAAAAACGAGGGGAAATGGCCCGATTTGCAGCAGTTTGGAGGGTGGTTTAGCTCATCGGCATGGGTTTGTGTCCAACTTTGCGCGTTCATTTTTGGTGGTTACATGCCATTTGTCATGCTTTTTTAGTGATAAATGTCGCCGGCAAAAACGACGAATTATGAGTGAGAGATGAGTTAGCGTTCATCCTCACAACTGGAGGAGGCCAATCCAGTAAGAATTGCTTTTTCAAATCTCAAACAACGGCTAAGATCAGACCTTAACGCCGAAAGAGTTGAAAGGAATTGATGATGAAACCAACCTCTACACGCACCTTTATCTATCCTCCGGTCCGCCATGACGACGTGGTGGAAGATTTTCACGGCACGGCCGTTTCCGACCCTTATCGCTGGCTGGAAGACCCCCTCTCGCCCGAAACCCAGGCGTTTGTCGCCGCGCAAAACGAACTGACGCACAGCTTCATAGACGAGCTTCCCGTGCGCGCCGCCTGGCAGGAACGACTGACCGCCCTGTGGAACTATGCCAAAGTCTCGCCGCCGGAAGTGCGCCACGGCCGTTTCTTCTTCCAACGCAACGATGGCCTGCAAAACCAGGCGGTCCTCTACCGGCAAGATGGGCCAGACGGCCGTCCCACACCCTTGCTAGACCCCAATACCCTCAGCCAGGACGGAACCGTCGCCCTGATCAACCAATCGTACACCCAAGACGGCCGTTTGCTGGCCTACTCTCTCTCCGCCAGTGGCAGCGATTGGCAAGACATCTACGTCCGCGACACCGAAACCGGCCAGGACACCGGCGACCACATCCAATGGTGCAAGTTCACCAACGCCGCCTGGCTGCCCGACAATTCCGGCTTTTTCTACGCCCGCTACCCCACCCCCGGCGAAATGCCCGACGCGCCGCCCAGCACCCACCAGCGCGTCTACTTCCATCGCCTGGGCGCGCCGCAAAGCGACGATTCGCTGGTGTACGCTCGCCCGGACGCGCCCGATTTGGGTTTTGCGCCGCAGCTCAGCGACGACGGCCGTTACCTCCTCCTCACCGTCTGGGATGGCACCGACCCGCGCAATCGCTTCTATTACCGCGATCTCGCCGGTGATGGCGATTTCGTGCGTCTGATTGATGTGATGGAAGCTAAATATGAATTTCTGACCAACGACGGCCCCGTCTTCTATTTCATCACCGACCTGGAAGCGACAAACGGCCGTATCCTCTCTATCAACGTCACCCAGCCCGACCGGGCCAACTGGCGCGAGATTGTGCCGGAGCAGGAAGATGTGGTGGAAACGGCCGTGGTCGTCCACGACGAATTCATCATAGATTATCTGCACCACGCCCACCACCGCCTGCGCCGCTTCGCCCTGGACGGCGCGCCGCGCGGCGACATCCCCCTGCCCACCCTCGGTTCCGTCGCCCTGCTCACCGGCGAACGCAGCCACGACGCCCTCTACTTCATCTTTCAATCCTTCCTCTACCCGCCCACCGTGTTCCGCTACGATTTTGCCACGCCGGAACTCGCCGCCTGGCATCAACCCCAGGTCGCCTTCGACCGCGACGCCTACGAAACCACCCAGGTCTTCTACGCATCTCAAGATGGAACCCGCGTGCCCATGTTCCTCACCCACAAAAAAGGCTTGCGGCTGGATGGGAACAATCCCACCCTGCTTTATGGCTACGGTGGCTTTAACGTCAGCGTGCCGCCTGCCTTCACGCCCACGCGGCTGGCCTGGCTGGAACAGGGCGGCGTCTACGCCCAGGCCAACCTGCGCGGCGGCACCGAATACGGCGAAGCCTGGCATCAGGCGGGCATGTTGGACCGCAAACAAAACGTTTTCGACGATTTCATCGCCGCCGCCGAATGGCTGATAAGCAATGGCTACACGCGCCCGGCCAAACTGGCTATCGAAGGGCGCAGCAATGGCGGCCTGTTGGTGGCCGCCTGCCTCTTGCAGCGCCCGGATTTGTATGGCGCGGTTCACTGCGGCGTGCCCGTCATAGAC
>CALFEW010000550.1 GCA_937958365.1 uncultured Chloroflexota bacterium
CGCCAACCAGGACAAAGCCCAACTCGTCACCCTGCTAGACCCGCAGGCGCGCATTGATTTGCCCATCTTCGACCAGGAGCCGGTGCTGCGCGAATTTTTAGCCGGGACCACCGGCAACACCCGCGCTTTTGTCAAAGTGCAAGACGGCTGCAATAACAAATGCACCTTCTGCGTCACCACCATCGCTCGCGGCGCGGGGCAAAGCCGCCACCTCGGCGACGTCGTCGCTGAAATTCAGGCGCTGACCGCCGCCGGCTACCAGGAAGCCGTGCTAACCGGCGTTCATCTGGGCAGCTACGGCCACGACTTCGGCGACAAGGCTGGCCTGGGCGAATTGGTCCGCGCCATTTTGCAGCACACCGACATTCCCCGCCTGCGCCTCTCCTCGCTGGAGCCGTGGGACATCGCCCCAGACTTTTTTACGCTGTGGCAAAATCCGCGCCTGCTGCCCCATCTGCACATGCCGCTGCAAGCGGGCAGCGACAAAACGCTGCGTCGCATGGCCCGCCGCACCAGCCAGGCCGCCTTCCGCCACCTGTCCGATACCGCCCGCACCGCCATCCCCGACCTGAACCTTAGCACCGACCTCATCGTCGGTTTTCCCGGCGAAACGGACGACGACTTTGCCGAAAGCCTGGACTACGTGCGCGAAATCGGCTTCTCGCGGCTGCACGTCTTCACCTACAGCCAGCGCCCCGGCACGGCCGCCGCCACCATGTCGGGTCAGGTTCCCGGCCCCACCAAAAAAGAACGCGCCCGCCGCCTGATTGACCTGGGACACGAGATGAGCCTGGCTTTTCATCGGCGGTTTGAGGGGGATACGCGGGCGGTGTTGTGGGAAACGGCCGTTGGTGCAGACAACGCCGGGCTGCGCTGGGTAGGTTACACAGACAACTACGTGCGCGTTCATGCCCACGGCCCAACCGATCTAACCAACCGCGTCACTCCCACGCACCTGATCGAAGCGCAAGCCGATGGGCTGAGCGGAGTGATCGAAGAGAATTGATTTCGGATTTCGGACTACGGAACACGGACTACGGAACACGGACTACAGAGGGGGCCTCATTGCAAACATCCAACCCTGAATATCAACAACTGGTGGCCGATATTTTCCAAAAGGCGGCTTTCGCGCGTGACCTGGGGCTGGAGTTGATGGGTTGTGGGCCGGGCTGGTGCGAGAGCCGCCTGGTGTTGCAGCCGCGCCACATGCAGCAGGATAATTTTGCCCACGCCGGGGTACAAACCACCATCGCCGACCACACGGCCGGAGCGGCGGCAGGTACGCTCATTCCGTCCGGCGCTTACGTACTGTCGGTGGAATTTAAGATGAATTTGCTGCGTCCGGGTATGGGAGAAGCCTTGTTTTGTCGGGCGGAAGTGCTAAAGCCGGGCCGCCGATTTAGCGTCGTCGAGGCGGAGGTGTTTGCCATCAGCGGTGAAACGCGCAAACTCATCAGCAAGTTCACCGGCACCATGGCGACGATGGGTGGTTAACTGTTAGCTTTGAGCCGTAAGCTATCAGCCCTTTGGCTACAAGTTTGGCAAAGTGGGTTAAGACGATAGAAAGCCGGGTTTACCCGGTGTTGTTTTGCAGACCGGCGCTTCAGCGCTGGTCGTTTGGGCGGTGAGCCTGGAGCTAAAGCCCCAGGCTAAAAAGCGACGCCCCGTAAACGGGGCTAAAGGTGTTGGCCGGTTTGGGCCTTTACAAAGCGTGACCTTACCGCCAATAACAGCTTATTCCGCCAGAATGGTAAAGGGAGCGCGAATGATCGCCCGGTTGCGCAAGATGGGAACGTCGGTTCCGCCCGGTTCAAATTCTTGCGGCGTCCCGGCATCGTAGTGTAAGGCGGCGTGGAGAACGGCCGTTACCCCTTCCCCATCTATCACCACCGGTATTTCACGGTTAATGCCCGCCGACAGCCAAGTCTGCCCCAGGATTTCGCCCAATTCCCCTTCGTCGTCGCTGTAAACCACCACCCAGGTATCAATCTCCGCCACGACCAGAGGCACGATAACCGTCGTCTCGGCGCTGTCATCTGACAGCGCCTGATCGCGGGTAGCCAGATAATTGCCGGGATTGGTTCTAAAACCGAAGGGGTTGGGGATGCGCCCCTCGTAGGTGATTTGCGGGTCGGCGGCCGGGAAGTTGAAGTTATCACCCGCCTCTGTATCTTCGTGCAAGAAGATGAAAAGCTGGTCGGTGACGCTGCTGGTTTGCACCGACACGACGACCTGCTCATTCAGGCCATCCGCCAGCGCCGCCGAACCAATGATCAGACCAGGGCGACTGGCGCCATCATCGGCGTAGACCACCAGCCAGCCGGGGCCATTGCTGATCACACGCTCCACGGTAACGGTGGTCGAGATGACCGGTTGGTCCAAAACCAGCACATCGGGCGGGTAAGTAACGTTGATCGCGGTAACGGCCGGTTCTCCGGCCACCAGCACGGGCATATCGCCATCGGGGTAATCGAAACGGTTGGCACGGCCGTCATCCTCATGCAGCATCGCATGGAGTACCGGCGTCCCTTGCCGCCAGGGAATGTGGACGACCACGTCGGCGGTTTCGCCCGCTTCCACAAACGTATGGCCTAAAATCGGCCCGATGGCTCCATCGTCGTCGGCGTGGATAACCAGCCAGCCGGGAACGAGCATGGTCACGCCGTCCAGGCGCACCAGGCCATCTTCGCGGACGGCCTGGTCTGTGGCCGTGATGGCCGGCAGCGCCAGATCGCGGGTGATAGCGAACGATTGGGAGACAACGGCCGTCTCGTTTTGCAGCGGTTCATCTACACCGGGAAACTCAAACTCGCCTTCTTCGCCCGCGTCTACGTGGAGAATGGCGGCTAACTGGTCGGTGGCGGCCAGGGGATCAATGGTTACTTCGACGTCGTTGGTGGCGCCGGGGGAGACGGCCGTATAACCCAACACCTCGCCCACCTGCCCGTCCCGCTCCGCGTGAATGACCACCCAGGCCGGTTCCAAAACGGTGACGCTGCTGATGAGCAGACGGCCGTTTTCGTCCAGGCTCTGGTCTACGGCCGTCAGGGTTGGCTCCTGCGGCGTTGGGCTGGGGGCGATGGTGGGCGCAGCGGTAGGTTGAGCGGGGCGCGTCAGGGTGGGAACGGCCGTGATCGGCGGCGTCGGATCAGGCGTTGGCTCTTCCCCACAGGCCGCCAGCAGCAACAACAAAATCAGGCTGGTTAGAATCCGTTTCAATACAAACACCTCATGCTATTGGCTATCCAATGAGCCATAGACAATGATTCTGATTGTATGCCGGAACGTAGAAATGCCCAAAATCGTTCATCTCAATCACGGTCATCTGTGGCCTCACCCCGCAAAAAGGCGGCCTGTAAGCTGTCAAATAGGCGCTGCCGCCGCTGGATGGGAATGGTGCGCTGGCCTTGTTCCCGAAAGAGGGTGATGGTTTGCCGGGTGGTATCCAGCACAACGCGGCAGTTTTGGCAGGTAGCCAGATGTTCCTGGGCTGCGGCCGTTAATTCTTCATCCAAATTCTGGTCAATATAGTCAGACAGGTAGCTGATTAATTCATCACAAGTCATCATCGTCATACCTCAGGCCAGGGCCGCGAAAGATTCGGCCAGGCGCTCACGCAAAAAGAGACGGGCGCGATGCAGGCGCACTTTAACAGTGCTAATGGACAGATTGGTAATCACGGCCGTTTCCTCCGTCGTCATTCCTTCCACTTCACGCAGCAAAAAAATCGCCCGATACTTCTCCGGCAGCGCCGCGATAGCCTGCTCCAAGGCCGCCGTCATCTCCGCTTCCGACAACAATATTTCCGGCCCGGCCCGCCAATCGGCCAGAATAGTCGGGGCGACCATCTCCTCGTCGTCTGGCGTATCATCCAGCGAGATGGTCACACGGCGGCGGCGCAGCAAGTCTATAGATTTGTTATATGCGACGCGGTACAGCCAGGTACTCAGGCTGGACCGCCCCTCAAATTGCTCCAGACGCTCAAACAGACGCAAAAACGTCTCCTGCACCACCCCTTCCGCTTCGGCCTCATCGCCCAACAATCCGGCAGCCAATCGAAAAACAGGGTCAGAATAGGACTCGAACAGGACAACAAAGGCCCGTTCTTCTCTACGCCGCAGCGCGGCCAATAAGTCAGAATCACTCCATTGCTCGTTCATGGGCTGTATTTTAGACGAATATCAGGGGAAAAGGTTACACCAACCCGGTCAGGATAGCGCTTTGGGGGGTCGTGGCGTTTACGTCGGTGGTGATTCGTAGATGAAACCCTGGTTCGCCGACTGTTAAACGCCGGCAAACATTGTTAAAATGTAAACCTTGTGCGCTACATCATCTGATAGCAAGGATAGTTTTTTATGGAAGACGTGTTGACTGACTCATCAGACTATAACGGCCGTTGGCGCTTCGACTGGCTGCTGCCGACTTTGTTCCAACCACGTCGTGCTTTTGCCCGCATTGCCAGGGTGGAAACGGCCGTCTGGCAAACCCCCATCCTCATTCTCGTCCTCAGCGGCCTCATTCGCACCCTGGTGAACGGTTCTGTGAAAGCCGCCGCCAACCTGGCCGCCGCCAACAGTGGCGCGCCGCCGGTCGGTTTTGAATATTACACCCCGGAACAGCAGGCCCAACTCCAGCAGGCCATGGCCGCCACCAGCGGCCCCGTCTTCACCTACCTGCTGCCTTCCGTCGTCACCATCCTCGGCGTCTACTTCGGCTGGCTGATTTTGGGCTGGGTCATCCACCTCGGCCTCACCCTCATGGGCGGGCGCGGCAGCAGCCGTCAGGCGCTCAACGTCGTCGCCTGGACCCTGCTGCCCTTCGCCATTCGTGACGTGGTGCGCATCGGCGCCATGTGGCTCACCGGCCAGCCGCTCACCGCCCTCGGGCTTTCCGGCTTCGCCCCAACCACTGACGGCAATCTCACCATTTACCTCACGGCGCTGCTTGGTTTTGTGGATATTTACCTGTTGTGGCACATTCTCCTGCTGCTGGTTGGCGTGCGCGCCGCCGAACCCCTCAGCCGCGCCAAAGCGTGGAGCGTGGCCCTGTTCACCGTCATCGCCTTCACCCTGCTGCGCGCCCTGCCCGCCCTCATCGCCGCCCAATTCAGCGGGTTAACAGTGGTACGTCCATTTTTCTAAATAGCCAATGGTCAATAGCTAATGGTCAATTGCCAACCGTTGACCATTGACCATTGACAATTAACCATTGACAATTTCCCATGTCTCCCTTAATCACCACCCACGAACTGCGCAAGACCTTCCAGATGGGCCGCCAAAAGGTCCATGCCCTGGACAGCGTGGATCTCACCGTGGCCGCCAACACCTTTTACGCGGTGATGGGGCCGTCCGGTTCCGGCAAAAGCACGCTGCTCTACCTGCTCGGCGGTCTGGACCGCCCCACCAGCGGCCAGATTCACGTCAACGGCGCGTCGCTGGAAGAGATGGACGAAAACGCCCTGGCGATTTATCGCCGCCGCACCATCGGCTTTATCTTTCAATCCTTCAATCTCATCTCCAGCCTGTCGGCGCTGGAAAACGTGGCCTATCCGCTGCGCTTCAGCGGCGTCAGCCGCCGCCGCCGTCAGGCCATCGCCCGCGACCTGCTTCACCGGGTGGGCCTGGGCGACCGGCTGACCCACAAGCCGTCCGAACTGTCCGGCGGGCAGCAGCAGCGCGTGGCCGTCGCCCGCGCCCTGGTCAACGACCCACAGCTCATCCTGGCCGACGAACCGACCGGCAACCTGGACACGGCCAGCGGCCAGGCCATCATGCAGTTGCTGGCCGATTTACACCAACACGGCCGTACCGTGCTCGTCGTCACCCATGATCCGCGGATGCAGGCTTACGCTACCCATACCGTCCACATGCTCGACGGCCGTATCGTCACCCAGGCCGATTATGAAACGGCCGTCACCGGAGTTTAGATTTGTCAAATCTTAAAGATTTGACAAATCTTAGAACGCAAACACCTATGAACCAATCAACCATTTTCCGCAAATACGCTCCTGGCCTCCTGCTGATTTTGCTGCTGGCCCTGACGATCAGCGCCGCGCCGCAAATTTACGCCCAGGCCGATACGCCCACACCCACCGCCACGGCCACCAATCCGCCATCAGCCGCGCCGCAGCCAACGGCCGTGCAGCCCAACACCGTCAGCAACACCACCGATACCGAACTGGTCGTCACCGGCGGCAATTTTGCCAATGGCGCGGTGGTGGTGCTGGAAGGGTACGGCGCATTGGCTACCACCACCGTCAGCGCCAATTTGCTGCGCGCCCTGCTGCCGGCCGGCGCGCCGCCGCGCACCTACACCGTCACGGTTGTCAACCCGGATGCGCAGGCCGCCTCCCTGACCAATGCCCTGACCGTCACGGCGCTGCCCGGCCCAACCGGTACGCCCGTGCCCACCAACACCCCCGCGGCGACGGCTTTTGTACGGCCGTTGCTCGTCGTGGACAGCTACGGCGCGAGTTCGGCGCAAATCGCCCCTGGCTCCAATCTGGATTTCGAGATGACGTTAGCCAACGCCGGGCAAATTCCGGCCAGCAACATCGTCGCCACCTTTGTCAGCGGCAGCTTTGTGCCGCGCAACACTGGCGGCGTGCGGGCCATCGGCGGCTTGCAGCCCGGCGAAAAGTCGCGCTTCTGGCAGCCGCTGGCCGCCAGCGCCGATCTGGCCGGGCAGGCCATCGGCACGCTGGAAGTGAAAGTGTCTTATACCGATGCCAACGGCACGGCTTACAACGACACCTTTGCCCTGACGTTTCCCATCGTGCCACGAGCGGTAGGCGGGGCGGCTTCGGCCACGCCGACGCCCACCGCGACACCGACGGCCACGGCCGCGCCGCGCCTGCGCCCGCAGCTTATCATCACCGATTACACGATAGACGTGCCGCAGTTGGAGCCGGGCACGGTGTTTGAACTGGCCCTGACGGTGCAAAATCAGGGCAGCACCGACGCCCGCCGCGTGACGATGGTTGTGGGCGGCGGCACGGGCAGCAGCAGCGTCAACCCCGAAGGCACGCCGCAGGCCGGCGGGCTGGCCGGGGCCAGCGGCAGCTTCACCGAATTTGCTCCGGTGGGCACGTCCAACGTGCGCTCGCTGGGCGATCTGCTGCGCGGCCAATCGTTGGACACGGGCCAATCGCTCATCGTCAACGCCACCACCAAGCCGGGGGCTTACCCGCTGAAGGTGTCGTTTGTCTACAGCGACGACCAGAACGGCAGTTTTGTGGATGATCAGGTGATTACGCTGCTGGTGTTTAAACGGCCGTCGGTCAGCTTTAACTTTTACGCCCCAGAACCGGCCGTGTTTGCCGGTGAACCGGCCAGTTTGCCACTGCAAATTGTGAACACCGGCAGCGGCGCGGCCGTGTTGGGCACGTTCAAAGTAACGGCCGATGAGGCCGTGCTGGAAAACAGCTCGGTGTTTGTGGGCGCGCTGGAACCGGGCGGCTTCTTCCCGCTGGACGCGCTGCTAATCGCCAGCCAGCCGGGACCACTGGATTTGCACCTGAGCGTAGATTACACCGACGACTTCAATCAGCCGCAAGTCATTACGCACACATTGACGGTGGAGGTGATGGAGGCGATGGTCTTCGAGGAGCCGGAAATGCCGCCGGAAGGCTTTGAGGAACCGGCAGCCGAACCGGAGCCGGAGACGTTGGGCGCAAAAATCTGGCGCTTTATCCTGGGTCTGTTGGGCCTGAGCAGCGGCGTGCCCACGCCGGAACAGCCCGTGGAGAGTGTGCCTTCGGACGTGCCGTCGGACTTTGGCGGGCCGGGGAATTTTGGGCCGTAACGGAGAGCAGACTTAGCCCTCCCCTCAATCCCCTCCCCAAGGGAGGGGAAGTCTGGCTCCCTCTCCCAAAGGGAGAGGGCAGGGGAGAGGGTTTAAACTGTCAGGTCTTTGGTAGGTGAGCAACCATGTCGGTTTTTGATTTGATGGCGTTGGTGGTGGAGAATCTGGCGCGGCGGAAGGGGCGGGTGGCGCTAACGGCCGTTGGCGTCATCATCGGCACGGCGGCGGTGGTGTTGTTGGTGTCGCTGGGGTCGGGCTTGCAGCAAAACGCGGCCAACCAGCTTGGCGGCATCGGCGACCTGACCAAAATCAGCGTATCGCCCAATTTCACGGAATTTGATCCGACGACCGGTATGCCCATCATTGACGCGCCGCTGAATGATACGGCCGTCGAAGCGTTTCGGGGGATGGCGGGGGTAACGGCCGTGATCCCCCAGGATTACCTGCAAGGTTGGGCGCAAATGACCGTAGACCGGCTGGAAGGCGGCGGCCAGCTTTTAGGCGCAGGCACAACCGACCTGAGCGAATTGGGTCTGCGCGCCGACCAGGGTACGACAGAACTGCTGCCCGGCACAGTCGTTGTCGGTTTCCAGATGCCCAATAACTTTTTCGATCCCCGCGCCCGGCCCGGCCAGGAGCCACCCCCGCCGCCCGATTTGCTCAACAAACAAATCACCTTCACCATGATCAAATACGCCGAAGACGGCACGGAAATCCGCAAAACGGTGCGTTCCCGCGTGGCCGGCGTGCTGGCCGAATCCCGCGACGAAGCCGACTACTCCATCTACATGCCGCTGAAAGAAGTAGAAGCCATGAACACCTGGTTTACCGGCCAGCGCCTGGACCGCAACAAGACCGGTTACAACACCGTCATCGTGCGCGCCGCCGACCTGGACCAGGTTCTGGAAGTGGCCGACCAGATCACCGCGATGGGTTTCCAGGCGTGGACGCCGCAGTCGTTTGTGCAGGGCATCAATGGCTTTTATGTGGTGCTGCAAGTGGTGTTTGGTGGCGTGGGGGCTATCGCCCTGCTGGTGGCGGCCATCGGCATTGCCAACACGATGGCGATGGCGATTTTGGAGCGCACCCGCGAAATCGGTTTGATGAAGGCCGTGGGCGCGACCAATCGGCACGTGCTGAGCGTCTTTTTGGGCGAATCGGCGGGGATTGGCTTTCTGGGCGGATTGGGCGGCGTGGCTGTAGGCTGGGGGTTGGGGCAGGTGGTCAACGTTTTTGCCATCGCCTATCTGGCGGGGCAGGCAGCCGAGACTGGCGGTCCGCCACCCACGGTGGCCGTGGCGACGCCAACCTGGCTGCCGCTCTTTGCTCTGATTTTTGCCACGGTGATTGGGCTGCTTTCCGGCCTCTATCCGGCGTTACGGGCGGCGACGCTGTCGCCCATCACCGCCCTAAAATATGAGTAGGCGGAAGCATTCACCACAGAGGCACGGAGGACACGGAGGTTTTTGGGGTGGAGGCTGTGGCCGTAACCGTTACGGACCCGATTTATAACCAGATTTGGGGAACGTCGTATGCCTGGATCGTTTGATCCTGAGTGACGAGAATGAGATGATGGTACTTTGCCTGGGCAATCAACAAGCGATCAAATGGGTCTTTATGATGTGGCGGCAGCCGCGTTGAATCAATCATCTCGCTAACGGACGGGTGAATCAGGCGCAGGTTTGTCTGACTTAACAGTTCATGCTGCCAGGTGTGAATGTCTGGTATGGCGAGTCGGCCTTTCTGCACCAGAAAGGCAATCTCCCAAAAGGTGATGGCCGAAACGTGCAAAGCGCCCTGCTGTGCCTGGGTATCGAAAAACGCGACAAATTTGTCTGATACCGAGACTTTGTTTACCCAAAAAATCAGCGCGTGGGTGTCGAATAAATAGGCGTTTGGCTTCACACGTAGGCTTCCCAAATGTCGTCGAGCGGTTGAATCAGTTCTACCGGTGACACCAGAAGCTGCGGCGTTGTGGTCATCTGATCGCGCCAGTTGGCGCGCTCCATGGGCAGCAGGCGGGCGATTTCCTGGTTGTTGCGTTGGATAATAATGATTTCGCCAGCGGCCGTTTTGTCCAAGTAATCGAATAGATTTTTCCTGAAGTCTGTGGCCGAAACTTTAATCATAATTCTGGTCTCCGAATGTACATAATACAGCCTATATGTACATACTATAGTCAGCGGCGCGCGCCCTGTCAATGCCGAGCACCGTAAGGGTTCATATGCTTTTAACATGGTGCGATTGGACCAGGCTTGTTGCAGATTTAAAAAACAATCTGGTGATCAAAAGACGTGTCATGCTGAGGTCCTCCGAAGCATCCCATTAGCCTTGAAGACTCTAGTTATGGGGATTCTTCGCTCCGAAGACTCCGCTCAGAATGACAAGCCAATTACCTGGTTATTTTCTTAAAGACCAAGAAGATTGGTCCAATCTGAAAACCACATTTCTTAATTGGCTGGCCTACTGGATGAGCTGTTCTTGTAGTTCCCGTTTCAGGATTTTGCCCGCGCCGGAGATGGGCAGTTCTTTCATGATTTCGACGCGACGGGGCACTTTAAAGCGCGCCAGCCGTTCGGTCATGTGCTGCAAAAGTTCGTCGGGGGTCGCCGTGGCGTCCGGCTTGAGGACGACGCAGGCCACGCCCACCTCGCCCCACTTCGGGTCTGGCACGCCCACGACGGCGCACATGTGAACGGCCGTATGCTCATACAGCACCTTTTCGATTTCCGCCGGATACACATTTTCGCCGCCGGAGATAAACATATCCTTCTTGCGGTCCACGATGAAAAAGTACCAGTCGGCGTCGTGGCGGGCCAGGTCGCCGGTGTGGAACCAGTTGTCGTCGTCAACGGCCGTGCGCGTGGCTTCTTCATTGTTGAAATACCCGGCGCAGTAGCTCGGCCCCTTCAACACCAGTTCGCCCACTTCGTCCGGGCCGAGCGGCTGGTTTTGCTCGTCCACCACCCGCGCATCCACGTAAAAATTCGGCCGGCCAATACTGCCCGCTTTGGCGATGGCGTCCTCGGCGGCCAGGGCAAAAATGCCGGGGCCAAACTCTGTCATGCCGAAACCCTGCTTAAAGCGGATGCCTTTTTCGAGGGTGTATTTTTGCACCAGGGGCACGGGCAAGGGCGCGCCGCCGCTGGTGCAAAAACGCAGCGAGGATAAATCGGCCGTTTGCCAGTTGGCCGCCTGGGTGAGAAGTTGGTACATGGTAGGAACCCCGGCAAAGACGGTGACATGCTCGTGGGCGATCAGGTCCAGCACCTGCGCCGGGTCGAACTGGCGCAGCAAAATGGTCGTGCCGCCCAACACCACGTTCGGCAGGGTATAGACGAAGAGACCGCCGGTGTGGAACAGCGGGAAGACGTTGAGGTAGGTGTCATCGTGGTGCAGGTCGTGGATGATGGTGTTGAGGCTGTTCCAGGCGATCATTTTGTGCGTCACCTGGGCGGCTTTGGGCAGGCCGGTGGTTCCGCCGGTGAAAATGAGAGCGGCGGTGGTGTCTTCGGTGACGGCGGGGGTGGAGACACTGCGGTCTACGGCCGTATCCGCTCCGCCCATCATCACCCCATCAAACAACAGGCTTTGGCCGACCGGCTCGCCATCCAGGTGCAAATAGTGGGTCACGCTGGCGGCTTCGGGGGCTTGCTGGAGTTGGGCAACGGCCGTGGCAAAATCGGCCGAAAAGATGAGAACTTTAGGTGTGGTGTTCGCCAGGATGACGGCCGTTTCACGCCAGTGCAGCCGCCAATTCAACGCCGTATGGATCGCGCCCAGCTTGGCGCAGGCAAAAAAGGCGTCCAGATGCTCCACGCCATCCCGCGCCAAAATCGCCACCCGGTCGCCATACCCGACGCCTGCCACATTGCGCAGCCAGTTTGCCAGCCGGTTGGCCCGCGCGTTCATATCGGCATAGGTTAACCTTAATTCAGGCGTTTTGCCCGCATCCACAATCGCCAATTTATCCGGTGAATAAATCGCCCGCCGTCCTAAATAATCGCCAATGTACATAGGTTGCTTCCTTGTAAAAGATTAAAAAGATTGGCATGGTTCATTTTGAGCGAAATGTCCTTTACAAATTTTACAGTAGAAATGTCATGCTGAGAGCCTGTGCTGAGGCTGCCGAAGCATCCTCCGAAGCATCCCGCTGCTCTGGTGGAAATGGGATGCTTCACTCCGAAGACTCCGTTCAGACCTTGTCCTGAGCAGCGCCGAAGGAATGACAATTCAGCGTAAATTTGTAAAGAATGTGTTTCGCTTGATGAACCATGCCAAAAGATTGAAGATCGCTTCTCAATTTTCCAATCTTGGCAAATCTTCTCTTAAAACGTAAAGGGCATTGTTTTACTTCTGATGAACCATGCCCCAATCTTCAATCTTCATACTTCCCTATCCCGTCCAGCGCCAGATATTGGCCGCCATGGCGATGCCGCCGCCGCTGGCGCAGAAAAGGACGTGATCGCCGGGTTGCGGGCCGCGCCCTTGTTCGATGGCGTCATCGAGGGCCATTGGAATACAGGCCGAGCCGGTGTAGCCCCATTTGTCCATGATCCAGTGGGTTTTTTCTAGCGGCTGTTCCAGCAGTTCCATAATGAGTTTGATGGTGTTCAGGTTGAGTTGGGTGAAGAGGTAAAAATCAATGTCGTCCAGGGTCAGGCCCGCTTTGGCGACGACGGCGCGGGTAAGCTGCGGCCAGTGTTCGGTGTTGAAGGTGGCCGGGAATTTGCGCACGAACTGCACGCGCGGCACGCCGCCGTTCACTTCGACCGGCGTAACCGGGCAGGCCGCGCCGCCGGTGTAAATGCCCAGCGCGTCCGAATAAGAGCCGTCGGCGAAGCGCTTGCCGGTGATGAAGCCGGGTTGGTCGCCTGCGCCCAGCACAATCGCGCCCGCGCCATCGGCGAAGAGGGTGCAGGTATAACGGTCGGTGTAATCCACGAAGCGGCTCATGGCGTACACGCCAACCACCAGGACATGGTTGATTTCATCATCGGTGGCGATGAAGCGCGCGGCCGTTTCCATGGCCGTGGCCCAACCGGCGCAGGCGCAGTTCACGTCAAACGTACCGGCCTGGGTCGCGCCCAATTTGCCTTGCAGCACGCTGGACGTGCCAGGGCTGAGGTAATCGGGTGTGTCGGTGGCGACAAGGATCAGGTCCAGGTCGGTGGGCTGGAGACCGGCGCGTTCCAACGCCTGCCGGGAGGCGTGGTAAGCCAGGTCACTGGTGGATTCGTCGGGGGCCATCACGTGGCGTTCGCGGATGCCGACGTTTTTGACGAGCCATTCGTCTACGTCGCGGCCTAAGATTTCGTTGAAGTAGGAATTGGGCAGCATTTTTTCGGGCACGTAACGCCCGGTGCTGAGGATGTGGGCATATCGGGGCATGGGATTTGTCCAGTCAGAGTTAGATTTGTTCGTGCAAAGATTGAAGATCGAAGAATGAAGATTGCGTCGCGAATCTTTAATCTTTGGTTTTCAATCTTTGGCCTAGAATATCACAGGTGGGTAACAGTCGGGATACAAGGTGGTGAAAAAACGGCCGTTTCGTGGTACAAATTGACATATTGTTGGCGTGGGCAGGGTGGTATTCAGCGTGAGAAAACAAAGTCCAGAGCGCCTGCGGGCGATTGAGGCCCGATTGGGCCGGGAAACGACAATCTGGCTGGCGACAGTAAGGCAAGACGGCCGTCCGCATCTTGTGCCGTTATGGTATGTATGGCTCGACGGCCGTATCTATCTGGCTACCGGCGCATATTCCCAAAAATTCATCAATATGTACCACAACCAAAGCGTTGCCCTGTCTCTGTCCGATGGCGTCAACGCGCTCATCATCGAAGGCGAAGCCCACGTCGCCAACCGCGCCACCGTAGACGCCCTGGCCGATTACTTTTATCATAAATACGAATGGGACTTCCGCTACGACAACAGCACCGAATGGCGCCTCGTCGAAATCACCCCCACCAAAATCATGGCCTGGGGCGATGGCTACGACGAAGTAGAAGGCACGCGCATCTTATAATCATAGAAATGCCTCATCTGATTCTTACGCGAATCCAACCAAAAGGCAGTATAGTTTAGCAGTGCGTTGGTTGGCTGGTTGGTTTATCAAGCAAACTAACCAACAAACATACTAACCAACAATTTTTACGAGGATAATTATGCGATTTGATCGATTTACAGAACGAGCGCAAGATGCCGCGGCCCGAGCCTATGAAATTGTGCAGCGATACGGGCACACCCAGGTAGATACGGAACATTTGTTCCTGGCTTTGCTGGAGCAAAAGGATGGCGCGGTCCTGCAAATTTTGGATCAGCTTACCATAGACAGCGCCGGCATCAAAGACCGCCTGGATAAAGAGCTGCGCGCCAGCCCGAAAGTGGCTGTCTATGGCGGTGGCGTGGGGCAAGTTTTTTATACGCCACGCATCCGCACCGTGCTAGAGCTGGCCCACGGCGAAGCCAATCGCCTGAAAGATGAATTCATCTCCACCGAACACATTTTGCTGGCGATTATGAGCGAGCGCAACACCCCCTCGGCGCGCATTTTGCAGGAATTTGGCCTGTCCCGCGAGCGGGTATTGGAAGGCATTACCCAACTGCGCGGCGGGCAGCGCGTGACCGACCGGCAGGCGGAAAGCC
>CALFEW010000551.1 GCA_937958365.1 uncultured Chloroflexota bacterium
TGGGGGAATAACAACCGGCTTATAAAAACACTTCGTCGCGGTGACCCAGACCCTGACTGTTGTCAATAAAAAACAATTTTGTCGGACGCAGCCGATACCAGTTAACCCTCGTCAGAGCAGCCTGTATGGGCGGCGCAGCCTGGGCCAGAAATGGATGCTTCGCCTGGTACAAAGCCAGCGCCGCGACCAATTCCCTGCCCTGAAGTTGGACCACATCGCCTTCCAATTGAATTCCCTGAATAACGGGCCAATCTTTGTAGTCTTCCTGAATGGCGGCGGCGATGTGTGACTGCCGCGCAAAGTTTTGCGCGTGTCGGGTGTGTCCGGCCGAGAGGAAATATAAATCGAAGGCGTCGCTGGCATAGAAAACGGCCGTTGCCCACACCCCATCCTCGCCCACCGTCGCCAACGTCATCACCTGATGCGTCGCCAGATACGCCAGCGCCGCCCGGCGCACCATCTCAACCACGACGCGCCTGCCCGCCATCCCAGCGCGTAAACAAATCTTGTGGCAGATCAATGCCCGCTACGTCCAAGACCCGGTTCACCGTCTGGTTGATGATGTCGTCAATCGTTTGTGGTTTGTGGTAAAAAGCAGGCATCGGCGGCACAACGATGGCCCCCATTTCCGTCACCTGCGTCAGCAGGCGCAAATGCCCCAGATGCAGCGGCGTTTCCCGCGGAACCAAAATCAAGCGCCGCCGATCTTTCAACACCACGTCCGCCGCCCGCAGCAGCAAATTATCGCTAAACGAATGGGCAATCCCGGCCAACGTCTTCATGGAACAAGGAATCACGATCATGCCATCCGTCTTGAAAGAGCCAGACGCAATACGGGCGGCAATGTCCTGCTCACGGTACGCCACGTCCGCCAACGCCATTACCTGATCCGGTGTGTGGTCCGTCTCCAGGGCAATGGTAATGGCCCCTGCCTGGCTGATTACCAGATGGGTTTCCACGTCGGCCACGTCCTGCAAAACAGACAACAAACGTATGCCATAAATCACCCCGCTGGCCCCCGATATGCCGACGATTAGCTTTTTCATGCTTCTTTGTGCCTTTGTATTTTTGTCACTTTGTCATCAATTCCCACCAGTAGATTCTAAATCACCTGGGCAGATTCCCAAAATCACCTTACAATCCGTCCATACCTGGACTCCCAAGGGGGCATTGTGAAGTCAATTTTTATTGCGGATTTACGTCCCAAAATCGAACTGCTCAACGAGCCGTTTCTATTACAAGAAGTAGCCGAACGCACGACGAAAGACGGCCGTCCTTTCATCCTCTTCACCCTACGCGACAAAACCGGAACTCTATCCGGCGTGTTTTGGGACGTGCCCGCTTCCATTTTAGACTGGGCGCGCCCCGGTCAGGCGGTGCTGGTCAGCGGCCGTGTCAACCTCTACAAAGACTCCATGCAAATCAACGCCACCGATCTCAACCCCAGCTTCACCGAAGATATGGCCGACTTTTTGCCGACCAGCAGCCGCCCGGTCGAGGAAATGATCGGCGAACTTCGCCAGATCATTCAACGCCTGGCCGAACCGTGGCAAAGTCTGGTAAGCCATTTGCTGCTGGACGAGGCGTTTTTGCCCCAATTCGCCGGCGCGCCGGCCGCCCGCAACATGCACCACGCGGCCATTGGCGGCCTGCTGGAACACACCCTCAGCATGGCAACCATCGCCGATTATCTGGCCGACCATTATCCGCATGTGAATCGCAACTTGCTGCTGACCGGTGTTTTGCTGCACGACATGGGCAAGCCATTGGAGTATGACGCCGACAATTCCTTCGCTTTTACCGAAGACGGCCGTCTCGTCGGCCACATCGTGCGCGCCATTGTTATGATCGAAAAAGCCGCCGCCGAACTCGGCAGCCTGCCGCCAGACGATCTGCGCCAGCTTGTTCACCTGGTGGCTTCCCATCATGGCAACCTGGAATGGGGATCGCCCGTCGTGCCCAAAACGCTGGAAGCTGTTCTGCTGCACCAGGTTGACCTGCTCGACAGCCGGGTGCAAGGCTTTCTGGAACACGCCGCCACCGACAGCGACGCCGATGGCTGGACCATCAAACCCAGCCCGATGTTCAGGACGGAGTTGAAACGGCCGTCTACCCTCTAATTCGTATTCCGTATTCCGTGTTCCGTATTCCGACGGAACACGAAATACGGAACACGGGCACAAAGCCTCACTTTTTCCGCCGCCGCTTCACGTCAATCTCCAGATCAAAGCCGACTTGGTAACGAGCATAACCCTCGTCCACGTCGGCTTTTTCGTCGCCCGGCGCAGGCGTTAGGGACGAACGGCGCGAAAAACGCCAGCGCACCGGCCCAATTTCCCACAGCAGCCTGACGCCCAAAATCAACAACGGCAAAACCAGCAGCCAAACCACCCAACGCGCCGGCGAATCCATCACCGATTGCCAGGCGCCGACCACCGTCAATTCCGGCGGCGCAGGCAGCGCGACATTACCCACCACATGTCCCCATAACTCGCCCTGACTGCTGGTCAGCGCCACCGGCGGCCAGTTGTCTGGCACGATTTGCGTGACGGCCGTTACCACTTCTGCCGATTCTTGCGCCGGAATAAAAGCCAATACCCGCTCTCTATTTAGCAAAACGACTTCCCCGGCCATTGCCTGGGCGCTGGAAACGTTCTCATAAGACAGCGCCAACATCCTGGCCCACGCCATGTAAGCCACGTCGTGATGCTGCGGCGTGGTTTCCACATAAACCAGATGGATGTTAGGATCGGCTGGCAAGCGCACGGCCGTCCAGGCCACCATCTGCTCCAGGTTTGCCGGATACTTCACGGCCAATCGGCCAAAATAGTGCCCCAACCCGCTCACAAGGATGCTGACCAGACACAAGGCCAGCAAACCGCGCCGCCACCATGCCTGCCTGTGTACCGCAAAATTAGCCGCCAACGATTCGGACAGAACGGCCGTAAACGCCACCACCCCCACCGCCACCAACAAAGCGACCACCGGAATCAACGTGACCAGGTGTGTGTGGCGCGGTGGCTGCGTATTGGCCACGCTCAACAAAAGCAATCCGGCGGCAAACCACAACAGCGGCAAAGCAAAACGCAGCCGCCGCCAACCGCGCAGCGCCAGTGCGCCGCCCAATACAAAAAAAACGCCGGGCAGCAGTCCACCGGCCAACCCGGTTTCCACAAAATGCTCCTCGCCGCCCAGGAAAGGTGAGTTAAACACCAACAGCGAGCGCACCACCCCGCGCAGCAGCAGCTTCAGGTAAATGAATGGCTGGAAAAACAATTCCTGGTAGCCGATGCGCAAAGGGCCGGCATAACGAAAAAGCTCCGCGTCCGTGAAAAAGGTACGGCCGTAAAACACGTTAAAAAACAGGCTCTCCCAAAATTTGTACGGTTCTGCCTTGTTGGGATTTGTGGTTCCGAACACCCAATAAGGAAGCGCCACCACCACCCAGGCCAGACCCACCGTGCCCAAAATGATGAGGCAGCGCCGCCAGGACACGTCGCGCCGCGCCCACAAAAGCAGCGCCAACAGCACCAACAAAACCAGCCCCAAACGCGCGGCCGTGTACGTGTAAAACCCCACTCCGGCGGCCATACCCGCCAACCAAAAATAAAACAAACTCGACCGCCGAATACCCAGCGTGGCGCAGCAAAGCGCCAGCGTCACCGGCAGCAGCGCCTGGGAATTGTTGTAACCCAGCCGGGCAAAAGCCAGGAAATAAGGAGTGCCCAGCATGATGAATCCGGCGATGACGGCCGTTTTCCGCCCAAACCATTCACGCCCCAACACATACAACGGCGCTGCCGCCATCACCCCGACCAGCACCGAGGCAAAACGCCAGGCCCACACGCTCTGACCAAACAGGCGCAGCACCGCCGCCTGCCAGAAAGAGCCGGCCATGGGAAAAGTATAAACGCCCAGATCAAAAAACGAGGGCTTGTGCTGCCCAATAGCGATAGCGCGCGCCGCTTCCCAAAACGAACCTTCGTCGCCGATCATGCGCGCCGGAATGTCTTGCAAATACGCCGCGCCAATGAAGATGCCCGCCAACAGCAAAACAAGCAGCCAGACCTGGTCTACCCGCTTTAAATGCAGCGAAAGGTCCAGGCCGCCTCGCCGATCGTGGAGCCAGAATTGGCGCGTTAGCAATAGCAGCGCCGCCACCCACAAACCTACCGGCAGCCAGCCTGTATTGCGCGCCCGCAGCAATACGGCCGTTCCACCCAGCAGCAATACGGCCGTTAGCCATTCCCCCGCCTGCCAGCCACGCCACGAAGGCCAGGGCGACGGCCGTTCGTCGGCCACTTCCCAGGGCGCGTAACGCGCCGCCCCGGCAAACAACACCGCGCCTAACACCAGCAGCGGTACGCCCACCACCACGTTGTCCAGGTTTGCCAGATCAAATCGCAGGCGGCTGTTTAACATTTCCGCCCAGAGAAATGGGCCAAACGCTGCCTCCCGCTGCGTCAGCAGATATTGGCCGTAAGCTACAGAAGCAAAGGCCGCCAACAACCGCAGCCAGCGGCTGTCCCGTTCCAGGTTTGCCGAGAAAACGGCCGTCAACCGCCGCCGTCGCAGCCGCCATAGCAGCACGGCCGTCAGGATAAGGAGAGAAACGGCCGTTAGCAGCGTCACCATGTCCAGCGTCAACTCAACGCTCCTCCGTCGCCCACAGCGGCGTCAGTTCCCGGATATGGATTTTGACGGCTTCGCCGCCATTCAGGTCTTGCACGTCAATACGCAGCCGCGTCACCTGCTCCGGTCCCTGATCAAACAACATCTCCACATGCGGATCCGCTCCCAGCCCCCGGAATTCTTGCGTATAAACCACCGGTTCGGCGGCATCGTCGGCATAAAGCGATACCGTCAGCGCAAAGTCCATTGTGCCAAAATCGGCCGCCAGCCCGCGCAGCACCCACGGCTGCGACAAAGTCAGTTCCACAAAGGCGGGATTGGCCTCCATCACCCGCCCCAGGGTAAACGTGTCGTTGTCGAACATGCTGTCCAGGCTGCCGGAATCGAGACGCGAGTGACGCACAGCCACTATCTGACCGTTGATAACGGCCGTGTCGTCCACCGGCAGTTGGCGCTCCGCTTTTTCAGCGGCAAAAATCGCGTCTATGGTGTCCACATACGCCAGCCGGGCAAAATAAAAGCCGGGACTGCCATCCGGGTAGTTAAACACACGCTCAACAGCAATCTCCTTGAATTTGCCGCTTTGCTGCGCCCGCACATACTCCTCCGGCGTCATGATGAACAACATATCATCGGTGAGGCCCTGTTTATTCAGGATAAAGCCGTCCACGTTTAAGGTTTGCACGCGGAACAATTCTTCCGGCGACAGAAAAAAGCGAGGGAACAAATCGGTCCCATTGGCCCAGGTGGGCGTCAGCAGGACGATGGTTTGCGGGTCTTCGGCCAGATACTCTGGGATTATGTCAAATAATTGCGGCGCGCCATATTGCATCCCGAACAGGCCATAGTTGGGAAACCACAACGGCCCGCGGTTCAAGGCGGCTGCCATAAGGCCCACACTCACCCAGGACAAAATCAGAAAAACCGCCAGCGCCAACAGCGGCTGCCATTTTTCTTTGAAACGGGTCAACAGCCAGTCTAAACCCAGGGTCATCAAAATCGCAGCGGGCGCAACCAGCGCCAATACGCGGGTGATCGCAATGTCTACGTTGGCGGCGCCCACCGGCACGACCAGCAAAGCCAACAGCACTGCCCGGTGCGCCGACGAGCGCCAGCGCTTCAGGCAGATGATCAGGCCGATCAACAACAAAGGGATGGTCTCTGGGCGCAAATGACCGAAATAACCGGCCATGCGGTGACGTTCCAGATCATGTGTGTTGGGCCAAAACCAGTAACCTGGGCTTAATCCGTAGACATAATGATCAATAAACATGCCAATTTTTTGCGCCAGGGTCATGTCTTGCTTGAACCAAAAAGAATCAAGGGAGCGCAGGTGATAGGCCAAATCGGTGGGGTAGGTGAGGCGAAAGCGAAGATATGGCGTGAGCAGCAGGAAGGTGAAAGCGATGACGGCCACGGCCGTTTGCCATCGTCGGCGTATTAGCATGTTCCGCACCCGCCCCCAGTGATAACCCGCATCAGACGCCGCCAGGAACAGGACCAGCAGGGCAATAATGGCCTGCCCGTTGCTGTAAGCATAAAACGACGCGGCCGCAAAGAGCATGGCGGCATACAGGTAATGGGGATGCCGGTAACGATAGAGCAGGTAAAAGTAAAGAAACAGGGCATAAAACGAGACCATGAGGACGGTCTCGAAGGCGGTGCGGCTGTGCAGGAACCAGGCAGGCATGGCGGCCATCAGCAAAACGGCCGTCCACCAATAGCGCGTCTGGAAAATTGATTTCAGCGTCAGGCTGACGGCCGTTACCCCAAACACGCTGACCAACGCCGACACGCCCCGTGTCATCGCCACCGACAGGCCAAACAAATACACCGGCAGCAGTTGCAAATAAACCGACAGGCTCAGGTTGTATACCTGGTAATTTTTGAAGTAGCCCGGCAAAAGCTGGCCTTCCGGGCTGCGAAAGCCATTGTGCAGCAAATCACTGGCCGTCAGGGATTGGATGGCCTCGTCGGAGAAAAAATAAATGGGGTAGTCGCCAATGCGCCAGAAGCGGGTGAAGGCGTAAACCAGAAGCGCCAGTGCAAAAAGCAACCATTCCGGCTGATTGGCCCTCTCGCGGAACCAGGAAACGGCCGTATCCGCTGATTTGGGGGGAGGAACGGCCGTTTCTGCCCGCAAATCCACCGTCACCCACAAAGGCGTCTCTTCCGGCAAATTCAACGGCCGCTCCGGATGAATCGCCCCATCCCGATATACCGCTTCAACTTTCTTGCTGGCTGAACCGTCCCGTCGCTTCATACACGCCACCGCTCATCAAATCTGCTCCATTATAACAAAGGTGACATAAACTGATAACCCATGTTACAATTCGCCGCCATGAACGACGAAGTTCGCCAACTGGTACAAGCCATCCACGACAGCCCCACCCGGATCGTTTTTGTAACGGCCGGCGCCGGCACGCAAGCCCTCTCCGATTTGCTGGGCGTCGCCGGTGCGACCCGCACCCTGCTGGAAGCCCTGGTCCCCTACGGCCAGGCCAGCTTCAACGATTTCCTTGACCAACGTCCCCGGCAATACGTCGCCGATGACACCGCCCGGCTGATGGCCGGCCGCGCCTATACCCGCGCCCGCTGGCTAGAAAGCGAAGGTCCGATGCTCGGTCTGGCCTGCACGGCCACCATCATCACCGACAGGCCCAAACGGGGCGAACACCGCGCCCACATTGCCGCCTGGCAGCCCGCCCGGTTGGTCTGCCACACGCTGCGCCTGGACAAAGGGGCGCGAGACCGCGAAGGTGAAGAAGCCGTCGTCAGCCGCCTGATTTTGAACAGTCTGGCCGAAGCCTGTGGCCTGCACACACGCCTCTCACTGTCGCTCACAGAAAAAGACGTGCTGGATCAGTCGGTTTGCGATTATGAAGTGATGACGAAGCGGCTCCAACAGGGCGAGATTCCTTATTTTGGCGTGCAGGATAACGGCCGTATTCGCACCGCCGACGCCCATCCCAAAGTGTTGCTCTCCGGCTCCTTCAACCCGCTGCACGACGGTCACCTGGGCATGGCCCGCGCTGCCGCCCAGGTTCTTGGCCAGCCGGTCGCCTTTGAACTGGCCGCCCGCAACGCCGACAAGCCGCCGCTGCCTGTGCCCACCGTGTTGTACCGCCTGGGCCAGTTTGCCGGTCGCTACCCGGTTTACGTCAGCCATGCGCCGACGTTTGTGGAGAAGGCGCGATTGTATCCTGGGGCGACGTTTGTGGTGGGGTTTGATACGGCCGTGCGCATCCTCCAACCTCGCTTTTACGGCCACAGCCAGACCAACCTGTGCGCCGCTCTGCAAGCCATCCGCGAACAGGGCTGCCACTTCCTGGTCGCCGGCCGACTAGACGGCGACAGCCACTTCCGCCACGCCGACGATCTCGACATCCCCGCCGGTTACGCCGACCTTTTCCAACCGCTGCCACCCAACCAATTCCGCGAAGACATTTCTTCCACCGAACTGCGCCAACGCGGCGCCAAGGGAAGCCGATAGAAATTGCGGGTTTGGGAGAGATTGGCGAAGGTTGGGGAACGGCCGTTCCTCTCCCTCTGTGATATAATTGCCCTTAATGACAATTGAGAAAGTTGTGAAAAAAGTCCGTATTGAAGAGCAGGGCAATGATCTGGCTTACTGGCAATCGCAGCCCTATGAAGCTCGCCTGGCTGCTCTGGAAGAGATCAGACGCGAATACCATCTTTGGCGCTATGGTTCTGAACAACGATTTCAAAGAGTTTATACGATCATTAAACAATAATCAGGTGCGGTATCTGATTATCGGTGGTTATGCCGTTGCCTTTCACGGTCATCCTCGCTATACCAAAAACCTTGATATTTGGCTGGATAGCAATCCAGAGAATGCTCAACAAATTCTTGCGGCTCTAGAACAGTAGAGGCGTTGATTTTGCCGCATGTTATGCGGCGCGGGTCACGGTTAATACAGATGACGTTGAACTCAACTTTATTGACGTGGAAAACCTGAAACGCAACAAACGCGCCGCCGGTCGCCTACAAGACTTAGCAGACGTCGAGAACCTGAAATCATAACGTTTTATCAATGCGCCGGACAGTCTGGCGCAGTTTGACGATGCTGTCTGGCGGGTGATAGCCCTTGCGCAGGCTGACGTTGGCGTAAATCAGCGTATTTCTGCCCACCAAACAGCCGGGATTGAGAACCGAATTGCAGCCTGTCTGCGCGCCATCACCCAGAATGGCCCCCAATTTGCTCAACCCTGTGTCATATTCCACGTCTTCGATAATGAGCTTGATGGTCGGCCGCTTGCCTGTCGCTTCGTCCTTTTCGCTGAGAATACCTAAATTGCTCAGCTTCGTACCCGCACCCAGGTTCACATGATGCCCCAGAATGGAGTCGCCTACGTAGCTAAAGTGGGGCGCGGCAGCATGGGGCAGAAAGAGGCTGTTCTTCGCTTCGCTGGCATGACCCAGAATCGCCCCGGCCAGCAAAATGACATTTTCGCGCACAAACGCGCCGTGGCGCACTACCGCCCCCGGCCCAATATAAGCCGGGCCATGCACATAAGCCCCAGGCTCAATGCGCGCGCCTTCAGCAATGTAAATCGGCCGGTCGCCCAGATAGGCCCCAGGCATCACCTCGCCCAAAATCGTCTGCTCGTCGCCCACCAGCCGGGTCACATGGCTTTTGATTTTGGGCAACGCCTGCCAGACATAATCGCAATCGGCAAAAAATGACGCCACAAATGCATCCTGCAAGTCAAAAAAATCTTGAGGGCCAACCATCATCCTCTCCTTTGCGCCTCTGCGCTAAAAACACAACCGTTATATCAAGAACAGGCGAAGTGAGCCACTGTTTACAGTCGAAAAGCCCGCGCCATTTACAATCTGGTATACTGGAAAGAAGCAACGTAACAGACCTGGAAGATCAAAGATTGCAGAGCGCGCACGCTTCAATCTTTGATCTTCAATCTTTCTGAACATGATGGCCGAGCAACAACAAACCAACGACGCTTTTCAGCGCGAAATCAACAATATTGAAACAACCATCGTCGCTCTGGAGGCGCAGCGTGCAGCCCTGGGCGATCTGGTGGTAGATACCGCCCTGGGGCTGCTGCGCGAACGGTTGGCAACCCTCGTCCAGCCGGAGCAGGCTCCCGACGAGCGCAAGCGCGTCACCGTGCTGTTTGCCGACGTGTCCGGCTACACGGCCCTCAGCGAAAACCTGGACCCCGAAGACGTAGCCACGATTATGAACCGGTTGTTTGAAGCGGTGACGACGGAAATCCACCGCTTTGGCGGCACGATTGACAAATACAGCGGCGACGCAGTGATGGCTTTGTTTGGCGCGCCACAAGCGCTGGAAAACCACGAAGAGATGGCCGTGCGCGCCGCGCTGGCGATGCAAAGCGTCATCGCCGACTTCAGCGCCGATCTGGAACAAGAGCGTGGTTTTAGCCTGCGAATGCGCATCGGCCTGAACACCGGCGAGGTGCTGGCCGGGCTGGTGGGCGGCCTGAAAGCGCGCAGCTACACGGTGATGGGCGATACGGTGAATCTGGCCTCGCGGCTGGAACACGCCGCGCCGGTGGGCCGGATTATGATCAGCGCGGCGACAGCGCGGCGTATTCGGGCTATTTTTGATTTTGAGCCGCCGCAACAGATCACGGTGAAGGGTAAAACGGAGCCAATTACTGTGTACCTGGTGGTGGGCGAGAAGGCAGAGCGGGGTCGCGTGCGTGGGTTGGCCGGGCTGTATGCGCCGATGGTCGGGCGCGAGGCGGAGTTTGCCGAACTGCAAACGACGTTTGCGGAAGCGCTGGCGGAGCGGGTGTGGCGGGCAACGGCCGTTAGCGGCGAAGCCGGCATTGGCAAGTCCCGTATCCGGCGCGAATTTGTCGCCTGGATGACGGAAACCCACCCGCAAACGCGCATTCTCAGCGGCACAGGATACACCCATACACGCACCACACCCTATTCTTTGCTGGCAGAGGTGATGCGCTCTTTGTTTACGGTGGGGCGCGACGTGGGGGTGGAAACGGCCGTTACCCAACTCACCGCCCGCCTGCACCACCTGCAACCCACCCTCGATGACACCGAATTCCGCTACCAACTCGGCTCATTGGCCGGCGTTCTCGGCCTGCCCTTAGACAGCAACCCCTTGCAAGACCTGGACCCTGAACAACGCCGCGACCGCACCTTTCTTTCGCTGGAACGTGTTCTCCTGGCTACGGCCGTCGAAGCGCCCCTGCTGCTCATCCTCGACGACCTGCACTGGGCCGACGTTCTTTCCCTGGCCTTCATGGAACGCATCCTGAACCTGGTCGCCCGTCAGTTGTTCACCAACCAGGCTGTCATGCTGCTCATCCTCAGCCGACCGGCCGAAGACCCCACGTCGGCCCTGGGCGAGCTTCTACAAGAACTGACGCAGCCGCCCCATCACCGCCTCCGTCTGACGGCGCTAAACGACTCTCAATCGGCAACACTTATCGCCAACTTGCTGGACCAATCCTTGCCCGCTGACTTATCGGCGCTGATCACCGCCCATGCCCAGGGCAATCCGTTTTTCGTTGAGGAATTGGTTCGTTCCTTCATCGAAGATGGCACGCTGCGCGAGGATGAGGCGACCGGCGAATGGCGAGTCAGCCGCGCTGTAGCCGATGTGCGCGTGCCCGGTTCCGTGCAAGACATCATCGCCGCCCGCCTGGACCGGCTGCCGCCGCAGAACAAGCGCATTACGCAGCACGCGGCCATCATTGGGCGCACCTTCTGGCAGCAACTGCTGGCCCAGATCACCCGGTTTGATTCGGTCGAACCGACGCTGCTGCTGCTGGAAATCCGCCAACTGGCCGACCGGCTAAGCGAGTCGCAAATTGCTGAGGATTGGGAATGGGTGTTCCGTCACGTCCTCATTCAGGAAGTGGCCTATACCACCGTGCCCAAACAGACGCGGCGGCAAATCCATCAGCAGGTGGCCGATGCCCTGGAAACCCAGTTAGATGAACATACGAGCTTTTTGCTGCCGCTGATCGCCTATCATTTTGAGGAGGGCGACGTGCCCGACAAGGCGATTGAATATCTGAGCCGGGCCGGGGAGCAGGCGGCGGGGCAGTTCGCCAACGAGGAAGCAATTGGCTATTTTAGCCGGGCGCTGGCGCTGCTGGACAAAATAGCGGGCAAGGGTGAACTGACGGAAACAGAGCAAAGTCACCAGTACCGCCTGCTGCGCGACCGGGCCGAGGTCTACCACCTGACTGGCCGCCGCACGGCGCAGAAAACCGACCTGGATGTGTTGCAAGAACTGGCGGATTCAGACGGCCGTCGCGCCGAAGTGGCGCTCAAGTTTGCGGCGTACTACCAGGCGATTAGTGATTTTCCAACGGCCGTAATGCAGGCAAAAACGGCCGTAGTCCACGCCGACCAATCCGCCAACACCCGCCAAAAAATCGAAGGACTCAACGCCTGGGCCAGCGGCCTGCTGTCACTCAGCGATCTGGACGAGGCGGAGGGATTGCTCCATCAGGCGCAGCAGTTGGCCGCCGGGCAAAACGACCTGCTCAACGAATCCATCAGCCTGGTGCGCCTGGGCATTGTCGCCTACTACCGCGGCGACAACCACGCCGCCCGCGACCGTTACGAAGCCGCCCTTACCCGCGCCCGGCAGTTAGGCAATTTGCAACGGCAAGCCGCCAGCCTTATCAATCTGGTAGCCGTCTATCATGGCCTGGGCGATTTGGGCAACGCCCGCAGCGCCGGCGAAGAAGCCCTGGCTATTGCTCGGACTATCGGCGATCGGGCTAAAGAAGCCGTTACACTCAACAATTTGGGGGCGATTTATCACGCTCTGGGCCAATACGTAATCGCCAGACAATACCATGACCAGGCGCTGATACTGGCGCAAACACTACACGACCGGCAAAGCGAGTCTCTTTCAGCTAACAATCTGGCCCTGGTTTTGTGTGACTTATATGAATTCAGAGAAGCCAGTCGCTACGCCAGGATGGCCCTCTCTCTAGACCGAGACATTGGTGACCGCGTCGGGCAAGGGTACAGCCTGACGACATTGGCAAGGGCGACGCATGGCCTGGGTTCACTGCCCGAAACCCGCCAATTGCACGAAGAAGCCATTTCTTTGCGACGTGACATCGGACAAGATGCGGCTGCTATAGACAATTTGGCTGAACTGGCCCGGTTAGCTTTGGAACAGCACGAAATCCAATCTGCCCACCAATACGCCGCTGACATTTTGGCCTGGATAAAAATAAACGGGCTGGATGGCATTGAATATCCGCTGCGCGCCTATCTGGTTTGTGTGGATGTTCTAGGAGCAAATGGAGAAGTGGAACTTAGCCGCACACTGCTGCGCCAGACCCATACGTTGCTCCAAGAGCAAGCGCAGCGCATCACCGATCCAGCCACACGACAAACTTTTCTGGACAACGTACCCCTCCATCGCCAAATTCAAACCCGAATGCAGGAGAAGATTGGGTAGGGGCGGGACGGTGATATGTTCCGATAACAGATGACCTCGTCTCCGCGCCGTCTCGCCCAATGATCTTTACGAGGGCGAGACAGGCGGGAAACAAGGCATTGGTCGCTGCAAACTATTTTCCCGACTGTCCCACCCCTACGACAATTCCTAATGCACAACGCCAAAGCGGCTAAGGTGGCAGATGTCTACCTGGAACCAGTTTTCGGCGGGCTTGTAGGTGTAGGTGGAGGTGGGGCTGCAACTGGTGGCGATGTCTAGCCAGGTCTGGCTGGGGATGTCCCAGTAGAGCAGTTTCATGTCGGTTTCGCTAGCGCCGGGGGGCAGCGTGTCTTCGTTGTAGAAGATGGTGACGCTGACCGGTTGCAGGAAGGGGAAGCTGCTGGTGGCGTTGAAGGGCAGGCTGGCGGGGAAAACGGCCGATCCTTCAACCCCATTCCCGCCCATCACCACCGGCAAGAATACACGCTTCGCTTCCACCGGGTTCAGGTCAAAGTAATAGCTGATTGTATTGGTTGGCGATGGCTGCGAAATTGTCACCAGGGGCGTGTAAGAGAGTTGCAGCAAATCGGTCACTGCGCCAGGCGGCACATTGACGTTCAGGCCCAGGCCGGTTTCAGGATTGGTAAATGTGAGCTGTCCACCTTCCCCTGGCGTGATGGTTGAGTCCACCGTAATCGTCACCGGCGTGGTGGCGTAGGCTACATCTGTCAGGCTGGTGGCGGTGACAATCGCGGTATACAGACCCGGCGTGGTGTAGACGTGGCCGATGTTTTGCCCAACGGCCGTTGCCCCATCACCAAACGTCCACTCATAATGCAAAAAACCGGCCCCTGGCGCTGCCGCCTGGAAAAAGGTTGGCTGGCCCACGGGCGTTGGGCTGCTGTTAACGGCCGTCAATGCCGGGATAACGCCAGAGCCATAATAGGCAAACGCCTGCCCGGCAAAAGCGAATGGATTAAGAAGCTGCGGCGCACCCACCAGCATGTCGGAAAATCCATCGCCATTGACGTCACCGGCCGTCGCTACGGCCGTGCCATAACGCGCATCCACTTGCAAACTGGCCCCGGACCAGATAGCGGTAGGCGTTATCGCTAATGCGGCCCCTGGATACACAAAAGCCGCGCCACCGCCAACGGCCGTGGGCTGCTTAGTCCCATCGCTTCTAAAGCCAACTTCGTACCCCGGCGCGCCAACAAAGACATCGTCATAGCCGTCATTGTTCACGTCGCCGGCCGTGCCCACGTCGTGCCCATACATCGAATCGGCCACGTATGCGCTCAAAAACGTACGGCTGATTACATCTCCCGCTGCCGAGCCGTAAAAGAGATAGGCCGCGCCAAACACGCTCAGCCCGTCACCATACCCCG
>CALFEW010000552.1 GCA_937958365.1 uncultured Chloroflexota bacterium
CCCTCTCCCCAACCCTCTCCCAAAGGGAGAGGGAGCGGTCTCCCCTCCCAAAGGGAGGGGATTAAGGGGAGGGGAGGGGATTGATGGATTGCTGTACTACGCTTCCCGCAAATAATATGCCCGATACTCCCCGGTGGGCACATAGCCAATCTTCTCGGCCAATTTGCACGATTCCGGATTCGCCGCATCCCAGTTGGCCCGCACCTTATGCGCTAAAGACCATTGCAGCAAACGGCACGCCAGAATCGTAGCTACCCCTCGACGGCGATAATCCTCGTCAACAAACAGACTGACCTCGATGCCCTGGCTGCAAACCAACGACGAATACGCCGCGCCAACCACCTTGCCGCGTTTCTCCAGATAAAACCCTACACCGCGCTGCGTAAAATCTTCAGCCGAATCAAAGTCAGACAGATCAACAAAATGGTCTTGTCCCCAAAGCCGCGTCGCCAACGACAAGTCCATCTGCTGGACGTCCTCTTTGAAGGCTGACGCCTGGCAAAGCGCCTCCAATCGTTCGGCGGAGATATGCGCCGCCGAGAAACTATAACGGTCAAACCCGACAAGCCGCTCCCCATACATGCGCTGCGCCGCCTCAATCCAGCCCGGCGCAGAGGGCATAAACAGCGTATAGGGCATGATGCTTGCCAACATCGCCTGCCCACCAGGGCCGGTGGCATCGCCGGTCAGGTAAAAAAATGGTCCAACGTAAATCTTGAAAGCTGTTGGCTCCAACAGATCATCGCAAGCCGCCCGGCCCATTTGCCCTTCAATGGCGCACTCAATAGACATGTCCACACGCGGGACATTATAAAAGGCCCGACTAAGCGCCAGGCGGTTTGCTTTGGTTAAAGGGTATTCAGTAATCATTTCAAAATCCTCTCAAGTGCGACGCTTGCAAAAGTGCGTCGCACCTCTCATTTACGCGGCATGGTCATTGCTTCGGCGCTGCTTGGATATAGGCCAGACTCAGGGTGATGTATAAGGGCCGACCAATTGGGTCGTCGTCAGCATGTGCCCTTCCATCACCGCCAGCAACTCTTCCTTTTTAGCTCCCGCGTCTACGTCTAGCACAGTATCCAGGGCATAGAGCGTGAACACATAGTCGTGGGTCTGGCCGTCCGGCGGGCACGGCCCGTCGTAACGACGATTGAAGGCGCTGTTCATTCCCTGGGCGCTGCCTTCGGGCAGGTCACTGCCCCGCCCAATGCCCTCAGGCAGGCCGAGGGTTTCCGGCGGCAGGTTGAATACCAGCCAGTGGTCATATACATAACCCACTACGTCAACCGCATCAGGATCATCCAGGATCAGGGCCAGGCTTTGCGTACCAGGCGGCGGTTGGTTCCAGTCTAACGGTGGTGAAAGGTTTTCGCCATGACAGGCATGACGCGCGGGAATCGTCTGGTTGGCGGCAAAGGCCGGGCTGGTGAGCGCCCAGGGCACTATTTCCACGGTTGGAGTATTCATGGCCGTTGGGGTTGGTTCAATCGGCGTGTCGGTCGCGGCGGCCGGGGGTGGCGTAGCAGTTGCTGATGGGGTGGATGAGCAACTGAGGAGGCCAAGCGCCAAACCACTACCCACAATCAAAAAACTGAAAACCTTGATCGACAAAATTGTGCGCATACAGTTAACTCCTTCACAAATAATTTAACGCAAAGACGCTATTCTCCACTGTCCATAGGCAATGTCAATCGTCTGGCCCGGCAAAAAATTAGACTGCAAATAAACCAGTGATTGCGCCCGGTCCTCACCGCCGGCATCCGTCAGCAGCAGTTCGCGGCAATAGGCGTCTATGTCTTGAATGATACGTTCCAGGCGATAATAAGTCACGGCCGTTGCCTGCACCTCCGTCTCCCCATACCCGCGATAAAAGAGACGCTCTTCCTCATACGGCGCAAGCCCCGAAGCCATTAACCCGCCACCGACGTACATCAAATCTCGTTCCTTCGGGGCCAGAATCGGCTCGTCCCAATCCACCAGATAAACATCACCGCTGCGACCCAGCAAAATATTGCCCGCGTGCAAATCCGAATGACACACAACCATTGCCAACGGCCGTGCCAACAGCATTTCAGCCAGCCGCTCGGCGTGGGCCACCAGGTCCAAGACTACCCCTCGTCTGGCTTGTAAGAAGGCGGCCACTTCCCTGGCGATGGCGTCGCCGGTGACGCCAGCTTCCACCTGCGCCATAAACTGCCGCACACTCTCGCGGAACTGCGGCCCATACGTCTCCCGACGAATCCGACCGGCCAGCGCCCCAGGCACAACGGCCGTATGAACCTTCTTCAGCGCGCGCCCCAACCCCTCCCACTGCGCCGCCGACAGAGCCGCCTCGTACCCATTTTGCCCATCCACAAACGGGTACAAAATCGTCTTATAAGCGTCCAGAGTCTCCCAAAGCTGCCCACTCTGGCCCACCAGCGGCGGAATAATCTGCATGATACCCTGATCGTGGAGGAATTTAGCCAAGACCACCGACGTTTCGTCAAAAGCGCCCTTCCGCAATTTGTAGAAGTAAGGCGTTCCATCCCCGGCCAACACCCGGAACACGGCCGTATGCACATCCGCTCCCAACGGCAAAAAATCAATCTGCACGGCCGTTAGCCCATACCCATCCCGCAAACCCGCCACAAGCCGCGCATCCTCTATCTCCGGTCTCTCAAGCATACAACCCATCCCACCTGCCCCGAACCTCCCAGATTCCGGGCCGTTCAAAATTGGAATCCCGCCCCAGTTTAACATATAATCCCCTCCACCATCAGCCGCTACCAACAAACAACTATCAACTATCAACTAACCAATGGCCTATCTCAACCTCAAACCCACCCATCAACCCATCCGCGATTATTACAGCGGCCTGAAACAAATCGGGCAGCTCAGCTTGCTGCACGAAGGGGCCGTCGCCCCCCACTTCGCCAACCTGCGCCGCGAACTGCCGCGCATTCCTGTTGTCGCGCCAGCCCACTTCTGGCCCTTCGTGCAGGCCGGGGAACGGCTGGCCCAAATCCACGTCCACTACGAGGACCAGCCCCAATTCCCCCTAACCCACCTGGAAAACCCCGACCTGCCGCTGAATTACCGCGTCGAGAAGATGCGCCTCTCCCGCGACAAAACCAGCCTGAAATACAACGACTTCCGCACCCTCGGCGGCATCCCACCGCAGGCGTTCAGCTACAAACTCGGCAACCGCTCCGCCCTGGATTGGGTCATAGACCAATACCAGGTCAGCACCGAAACACGCAGCGGCATCACCAACGACCCCAACAACCCCGACGACGAAACCTACATCCTGCGCCTCATCAAGCAAGTCATCACCGTCAGCCTGGAAACCGTCGCCATTGTAGACGCCTTGCCGCCGCTAGAAATCATCGGCGGTTAGCCAAAATGGGAGCGCGGACGTCCCGTCCGCTCTGGCAGGCGAGACGCCTGCGCTCCCAGGATGTTCAATCGGTCTAAGCCATA
>CALFEW010000553.1 GCA_937958365.1 uncultured Chloroflexota bacterium
CAGTGGCCGGTTTGAGGACGACGGTGTTACCGGCGATTAAGGCTGCCCCGGCCGGACCACCGGCCAACGCGCCGGGGAAGTTGAAGGGCGAAATCACCACCCAAACGCCATATGGCTTGAGGACGCTGCGATTGTGGTGCTTATCACTTTCGTTCAAAAGCTCGAAATTGAAGTTGTTGTTTTTCTCCACGGCGTCGCAATTGTAGCGGATGAGATCGGCCGTTTCCTCCACATCGCCCAGGGCTTCCAGGCGGTTTTTGCCGATTTCCAGGCTCATGTTGGCCCCCATGTCAAAGAGGCGGTCGCTGATCAAATCGGCCGCTTTGCGCATGATGGCGACGCGCTCTTGCCAGGGCAAACCGCTCCATTGGGGGAAGGCCGCTTTGGCGGCGGCTACGGCGTCTTCCACGTCTTGTTCGGTTCCATACTGGAAATGTCCCATCACCCAGTCGAGGTTGATAGGGCTGCACTTGGCGAAGGTTTTTTCGGCGAAGCGTTCTTGGCCATTGATAAAGAGGGGGTAATTTTTGCCAAAATTGATTTTGGCCCGCTCAACGGCTTCTTCATATAGTTGATGTAATCTGGGATTTGGGCTGGACAGGGTTGAATAGGTTACCTTAATACGTTCTTCAGACATGTGTACCTCCTGAGTTTAAGGGAAATTTGTGGGGTGTGAACGTTCGACAAACTTGACAGCGCATCGGTGGTCAACGTTGATTAACCGATACACGACCTTATTATACCAATGGGCTGCCGATTTACCCAAAGGCAGACCAGGGTTGAGGCTAAGGTTGGGTTAGAAAAGTTGTGCGCAGGCAAAGGTCGGGCAAAGTCAGCAAAAAAGCAGAGGGCAGAGTAAGGGACTGCCAAAATGAGAACGGTTCGACGAAGCCGTTGTAGCGGCTGATGAACAGGCTTATGACTGTGCCGTGGGCGACGATGGCCAGGGTGTCGTCGGGATAGGCGGCAATTTGTTGGCGCACGGCCGTATCAAACCGCTTGAAGGCAGTGACGGCCGTTTCCTCGCCCATTACCAACCTGTCCGGCTGGGAGAAGAACTGGTTAACGGCCGTTGCAAACGCCGTCTGGTCGGTGTAAAAAGGCGTGGTCAGTCGTTCGTGTTCGTGCAGGTCTGGCGCGGGCTGCCAGGGTGTGCGCCAGTCGGCGGCTAAAATCGCGCCGGTTTCTTGCGCTTTGCGCTCCTGGCTGGTAATGACGCGCGTGGGTGGGGTGGGGTGGGCGGCCAATTTTTGGGCCAGGATGCGAGAAAGGGAACGGCCGTGTTCCGAAAGCGACCACTCGATGGCCGAAACGTTTGGCCGCACCACAACAGCAGCATGACGAACCAAAAAAAGGCGTTTCATCTGTAACATCACCCACCACTACTCAATAATTTAATTCGATACCTTCGTTCACCACTTCCGCCCGTTCAACATAGCGGCTGGGCGTCTGCATATTCGACCAACCCCCGGCGTCGCGCAGCACAAATGGATTGCTCTTTTTAGCGGCCTGCGTTGCCCAGGTGTGCCGCAGGTCATGGGGGCTTAGTTCCCAAATGCCCAAAATATCTCGTCCCAACATCTTGATGCGGGAACCAATCGCCCGCACTGACATGATTTCATCCGTAAGCTGCCCGTTCTTCCGGCTGCCGCGCAGCAAAATACCGGCCTGGCGCAGAAACGGCCGATAATCTTGTAGCGCCTGCATAATATCTGCCGACAATTTCATCCGGTCTATTGTATCCGTTTTTTGGCGATAGACAGTTGCATACCCCGTATCCGTCAGGTCCTCAACCCGCAGCGCCGCTACTTCGCTGGCCCGCAGCCCCAAATCCAGGAACAGCGACACCATCAGCCGGTCCCGAATGCCCTGAGGCGTCGTGGGATGCGTTCCTTTTAGCTGGCGCGCCTGTTGTGCCGTCAAGACGACGGCCTCGGCTTTCTTGTGCCCTATGCGTGTCTGATCGCGCATCCCGTCCATCCGTTTGCCTTCGGTTGCCCCATAACCACGCACTTCACGGATAAGGGCTTGCTCGGTGGGGCTGATGACGCCGGCTTTGGCTGCCAGGCGTGTATACACCTTGATGGCTGATAACCGATTATTCACAGTGGCGATGCTGTAACCCTGGTTGAGCAACCACTTAACATAACCCTCAACCAAACCCCAGGTGACGCCTTGCCAGGCGGCTGGCACGCTCTGGCAGTAAGCCGCGCCCCATACCAGGAGCAGAGGCACGCCCTGCATTTCTGCGTATAGTGCGGCCTCACGCTCTTGTTCAGACGTGAAGGAAGCTGTAGCCCAATCTGCGGCCGCCTGGAGCAAGTCTGTTGTCGCACCCAAATGATCCAGATATTGCACCCATAGCAGCAATGCGGCCGTTTGTGTACGAATGGTTCTCTTGGCCCGGCGCTGGCGATAATCGGCAAAGCTATAATTTGCCGCTGCCTGATTGGCTACGACGCCGACAAACACAATTTCACTTTGCCGGGCTAAACGGCCGTTATCGGTTCCAATTGGGCTTAACGCTTTGTCTTCTGCCATATCACACCATCTCTTTTTTAAGATAGCAGCAGCATAACACAAAATTGATATAGATACCAATAATTGTTACTTATCGGTATCTATTAATTACAAAA
>CALFEW010000554.1 GCA_937958365.1 uncultured Chloroflexota bacterium
ACACCCTTTGTCGCGCCAATGCCACGAGGCCAGACGGCCGTTACCCCCGTACGCACCGGCCCTTGGCCCACCACCAAATCTCCTTCACCTGCAATCAGCGTTGTGTGCCCCACGGCCACGCCGGCCACATCCGTGATGGCGTTCAGCGGTCCCGGCGTACCGGCGAAAGGCACGCCCAGGTCACGGGCGCGGGGTTTGCTCTGGTCTGGCATCCATTCACTCCCTGATAGATTGCATAGCCCGGCGGTAATAGTGACTTTCCGGGGCCACGCCATAACCTTCCAACAAAATCACGTCTACCATCGCCCGAATCCGGTCAGGCGCAATAATCGGCTCGTCGCTCAGCGGATAATACATCAGGTGGTAAGTCACTTCGGGCAGCCCTTCGCCGACGGGCGGCGTGAGCAGCTCGACTTCTGGGAAGAGGATGCTGCCGTTACGCTCGTAAAAACGAATGCGCCGTTCGGCGAACTGCCGTTCCTGGGGGTTCTGGATGTCGGACGGCCGTTCCACTTCCCAGCACATGCCAAACGGCCGTTCGTCCGCTTCTTGAGCCAGGCTTTCCATCGTCTGGCTGAACATCCAACTGCCCAACCCCTGGCCGCGAGAAACGGCCGTGATCGCCATGTAAGCCAGATAACCCAACCGCTGTCGGACGTGGTACGAATACAACGACAACGCCATCGCCTCCTCGCCCGACACGCCCACCAAAAAGTGATAGAGCTTTTCCTGGTCCGCCGCTCCCCTGGTCGAAAGGCGAATTTGTCGCACCAAATTCTCCGGCGCGTCTCGTTCTTCGGCCGGGAAAGAGGCTTCATAAATCGCCAACGCCTGCTCCACCAAAGGACCATACCGCTCGCGCAGTTCTACCAAAGAAATCAAATCCGTCACCGCAGCCTCCAACAAAGCTATGGATTACGCAGCCAGATTGAACCAAACTCCAAGATGGGTCCAATCTACACTTCCGCGCCGCTATTGTATTGCGCAATCGGCGGCGCTCCAATTCAGGGTGACGCATCTCCGGCGGCGGGTTACAATAAGCCCCATGAGTGATTACCTTCAAGGCTTAAATGAACAACAGAAAACGGCCGTTATCGCCCAAAACGAAGCTGTCACCATCGAAGAACAGGCGCAATCTTTGCTCAGTGCAATGAGTGCCGCCGAACGGGTTGGACAAGTTTTCCTGGTTCCCTTTGTGGGAGACAGCGCCCCCGCGAACAGCGATATTGCTGATCTGATATTAAATTATCACATCG
>CALFEW010000555.1 GCA_937958365.1 uncultured Chloroflexota bacterium
ACTGTTGGTGATAATGGGGCTTATGAACAAATGAGCACCCTGAAAATCGCCCGCTTTGAGTACCTGTTTGTTGACTTGGGTGGGGCCTTTTTCAGCCGTCTCAGGCACACTTTAGAATGTAAAAAGGAGAAACCATGAAGAGTTTTATTATCACCCTGTTGTCTCGTATCACATTTTGGGCAATTGCCTGTCTGGTTGTTGTGGGTGTGACGGGATGTAGTCGTAATACGCAATCTACGCCGACGGCTGAGCCGATAGTGACCACGGCCGTAACCACTGAATCGCTCCCAACGGCCGTAGAAACGCCGGCCGAACAAGCCGCTGTGATGCCGCAGCGCGGCCCAGGCGGTTCCGGGGGAACCAGCACATTTTCTTCGGTGGCTCCCACCGCCGCCGACCTGGCCTATGCCACACTTTCCGAGGCGCAGAAGCTCGACCTGTACATTCCCACCAGCGGCGACGGCCCTTTTCCGGTGGTGATCATGGTGCATGGCGGCGGTTTTATGTTTGGCGATAAGGCAGATGGGGCCGGGTTAACCGGCGTGGATCAACTGCTAGAGGCGGGTTATGCCGTCGCCAGCATAAATTACCGCCTGAGTGGGGAAGCGATCTATCCGGCCCAAATCAATGATGCGAAAACGGCCGTGCGCTTCTTACGCGCTGTTGCTGCCGACTATAACCTCGATCCCGACAAATTCGCCGCCTGGGGCGCTTCGGCCGGCGGCAATCTGGTTGCCCTGCTCGGCACAACGTGTGGCGTGGCGGAATTGGAAGGAGCAGACCTGGGTTATGCCGATCAATCCAGTTGCGTACAGGCCGTCGTGGATTGGTTTGGCCCGATTGATTTTCTACAAATGGATGCCCAGTTTGCCGGTACAAGCTGCCCGGCGACCCACGACGCAGCCGATTCCCCGGAATCAAAGCTGGTGGGGGCGGCCATTCAGACTGTGACAGACCTGGTCAAGACGACCAACCCGATGAATTACATCACCGCCGCCGACGCGCCTTTTCTGATTGAAAACGGCACCGCCGACTGTAATATCCCCCCGGCCCAAAACCAGAATCTGGCCGACGCCCTCAGCGCCATCATCGGCGCCGACAAGGTGACTTATGTCTCGTTGGCAGGGGCAGGCCATGGTGGGGCAGAATTTGAGACGGCGGAGAATCTGGCGCTGGTGATAGATTTCCTGAACGCCAACTTGAAATAAACAAAGACTGTATCACAGGTGTTGCCCTCCCTCTCCCTTTCCCTTTGGGAGAGGGTTGGGGAGAGGGACGCCCTTCAAACCAATTTTGCCACGATGATGACCCTTACGGCCGTCATCCGCTTTTACGGGCGGCACGGGCGCGTTCAGCCGGATGCGCTGGATAAGCTCGAAATACACGCTTCGGACCTGGCAACGCGGCCTAAGACTGCCCGCGAGAAGTCCTGGGTGGGGCTGGAATTCTTCCCGGCATAATACGACGGGCAATTACGATTACGAATGCTTTGACGGGCAAACGGCCGTGAATCCCCAGGTTGGCGCTCTGTCCGATAACGCCGGGCCGACGCTAACCATCCCGCTGCTGGCTGGCAGTCCGGCCACCGACCAGCGCGGCTTCTTCCGCATTGATGAGCAATGTGACGCCGGGGCGTATGAAGCCGTCGCAGTGGGTTTGCCTGCCTCTGACGACGCGGTAAGGGAGGCAACGGTCAGATTTCGCCAGTGTCCAGTTGCGTATTAAAGCGGCAGGCTGACGGTAAAGAGCGAACCAACGCCGGGTTCGCTTTCAGCCCACACACGGCCGTGATGGGCCGCCACCACCCCTTTCACAATCGCTAAACCCAGGCCAGAACCGCCAGTATCACGCGCCCGTGAGGGGTCGGCGCGGTAGAAACGGTCGAAAACGTAGGGCAAATGTTCGGGCGCGATGCCGACGCCTGTGTCGCGCACACGAACAAGCAGTTCATCCCCGGACTGCCAGGCGGTGACGGTCAATTGCCCGCCAGGGTCACTGTATTTGATGGCGTTGCCGAGCAGATTGCGGAACACCTGTCCCATGCGCCGGGCATCCAGTTCAATCAGGGGTAAATTATCCGCCAGATGGGTTGTCAATGTCAGGTCGCGGGCGACGAGTTGGGGCGCAACGGCCGTTACCGCCCCCATCACCACGTCAACCAACGAGACCGGCTGCACATCCAAATGAAGCTGCCCCGCTTCCGCCAGTGATAGTTCTTGCAGGTCGGCAATCAATTTATCCAACAACATCACCTCGTCATGGAGGGAGTTGATCACGTCGGGGGTGGGTTGTAGCAGGCCGTCTTGCACCGCTTCCAGGTGGCCGCGCACGGCCGTGAGCGGCGTCAACAATTCATGGGCCACGTCGGCGGCCAAATGACGGCGCAGTTCTTCCTGATGGGCCAGATCGGCCGCCATCTGATTAAACGATTGCCCCAATTCGGCCAGTTCATCCTGGCCCTGCACCGCCACACGAGCGCTCAGATCCCCCTGTCCCATTTGCCGGGTAGCCGTGGTGAGCGCCTGCACGGGGCGCAAAATGCGGCGCGCCGTGACCCAACTGAGCAGCACGGCCACCAGCAGCGAGACGCCCAGCGCCGCCACAAAGGCGCGATTGACGAGTTGGATGAAGGCGCTCTGGCTGGCAAACGTGTCCACCAACACATCGGGCAGCGACACAGGTGAGTAAATCAATTTCAGGGAGGGACTGATGGGCTGGGAGAAGGTCTCTTCGCTCACAAGGTAGGAGTCATCATTGAACGACAAATCCGACGCGAGCCACTGACTGCTACCGGCTATATCGGCGCTGTTGGTCATGGGTATCTTTGCTTCTACCAGTTGGTTGTTTCCCGGCGCGGGAAAGAAGTGGACGGTGCTGGCTTCGCCATTGAGCGCATCTTGTTTGAGAGCCAGACCCACAGGAGGGAGGGAAACGGCCGTTACCCTCTGCCCCACCTGCGCCCCATCAGAAGCGGACACAATCACCCCTTCTGTATTGTACACATAGGCTCGAATGCCATACGCCTGGGCAACTTTGGCCGTCAGGCTATCCAATTCCGCCAACGAGCCGGACAGAATGGGCGCTTCAAACAGTTGCGCCGTCTGGTTCAGGGTGATCATCTGGTCACGCGCAACATAATCCCCAAACTGGCGGCGCGTCTGCTGCAAGGCAACCATGACCACAATCGCCAACGCCATCACGGCGACGCTGATCAGGGTGAGGAAAAGGCGGGTTTGTAGTTTATGGAACATCATTTAGAGGTCGTCTTATGCTCGACGCGATAGCCTTGCCCATACACCGTCTGCACATAAATGGGGTGGGCGGGGTCAGGCTCGATTTTACGGCGCAGGTTCATGATGTGCGTATCAATGGTACGTTCCAGGCTGGCGGCGTCATAACCAAACAATTCGTCTAGCAAGTCCTGGCGGGAGTAAACGCGGCCCGAATTTTGGGCCATGAAAGCCAGCAGGTTAAACTCCGCCGGGGTCAGGGGAAGAATACGGCCGTTTCGTCTCGCTTCTCGCCGCACATAATCTACCACTAATTCGCCAAGCTGCACCTGCTCCGGTTGGTTAGACTGGGCCTTTTGCAGCCGCCGCAGCACCACCCGCACCCGCGCCACCAATTCGCGCGGGCTGAATGGTTTGGTCACATAATCGTCCGCGCCCAGCTCCAGGCCAATCAGTTTGTCATCTTCCGTGCGCCGGGCCGTGAGCATGATGATAGGCGGCCCACCTTCCTGGGTGAGCAGCCGCAGCACATCCAGCCCATCTACCTTCGGCAGCATCAAATCCAAAATGATCAGGTCGGGTTGTTTTTGCCGGGCTATTTCTAGCGCTTGCAACCCATCGTAGGCGGTGAATACCTGGTATCGTTCCTGTTCCAGGTACAACTTCACCAGGTTCACAATCTTCACATCGTCGTCTACTACCAATATCTTTTGCGGCATCATCGGAACCTTAACCCGCTGTGGCCGGTCTCCTGACCGCGCCACTTGAGAACTGAGATTGGAGATTAGAGATTAGAGATTAGAGTAACCATTCAGCCTCGCTGGGATTTCACCACGGAGGTACGGAGAACACGGAGGCTTTACAGGTTTAATCTCTGTGTCCTCCGTGGTGAATAGTTACCCAATCTCTAATCTCTTGTAGGTTGTTTAATTCGCGTTCCTTATCGCCCGGATAACTGCATAAGAATGACATCGGCCACGATACGGTCGCCGGTGCGCTCACCCCACACTTCTAGGATAGCATTTTCCGTCAGAACATCCAGGGTGTCCACTTGCTCCAATTTTTGTTGCACGGCCGTTTGCCCAAAAGTGTACTCGGTTCTGTCTATGTACAACCTGGTTTTGTTCGTCACCAAGACATCCTGCTGTATGCCGTCGTAGCTAAACTCCGGCACAGCGTTGGGTTCGGTGGAAATCATCGCCATGACATTGCCTGTGCCAATGGTCAGGGTGTCATCGGTGCGGCCAACAAACAGCCCCTTTGTTTCCGGCGCTCTGGCGGGCAGTTCGGCAGCCGTCTCCATCTCCGGGAGTTCAAAAGTTTGGATGGCCCCATCATCGCCTTGCGGAATGATGGGCTGGGCCATAGCGGAGCCGGGCAGCGCGGCCTCGTCTTGAGCCATGAGTTTGCCACCCAAAAAGGTCGCCGCCAATAACAGCACGAATACGAAAGCTGCCCCAATAAATAAACCTGTACGGTTGTTTTTCTTGCCAATTGTTTCTTCTGTCATTTCAATTTCTCCTTGAGTTTGTCTGACGGCCTAAGAAATGGGCCTGTCATGTTTTGAGCGTATTATAGGTAGGCGGTTGTCAAGATTTGATGGAGATTGTGTGGGCTTTGGGTGGGGTTAAATGAACTGCCTTATTCGTAGCGTAACGCATCTATCGGCTTCAAATGCGCTGCCCGCACGGCCGGGTACAGGCCAAAGACCACCCCGGTCAGCAGAGCCACGCCAAAGGCCAGGGGGATGCTGTTGGGCTGCAACAGC
>CALFEW010000556.1 GCA_937958365.1 uncultured Chloroflexota bacterium
CTGGCGGCCCATTTGCAAGCGCAGGGCGTACAGCCCGGCGACTTTGTCGCCGCGCTGCTGCCCAACAGCCTGGAATACGTCTGCCTCATCCACGCCCTGGCCCGCCTGGGCGCTGTCCTCGTCCCGCTCAACACCCGCCTGACGGATGAGGAGCTGGCGTGGCAGGTTGAGCATGTGGGGGCGAAATGGGTGGTGGCGGAAGAAGAGAAGAGAATTGTGAATTGTGAACGGTTAATTGTGAATTGTGAAGTAGAAGAGGGCATCTCCCCCTCATTCACAATTCACAATTCACAATTCACAATTCACAATTTGCAGGCGGTGGTCTTCACCTCCGGCACGTCTGGCCGGCCGAAGGGGGCGATGCTGACGTTTGGCAATCATTATGCCAGTGCGATGGCGTCGGCGGCGCGGTTGGGGGTGCGGGCGGATGATGTGTGGCTGAGTGTGCTGCCGTTGTATCACGTGGGTGGATTGGCGGTGGTGTGGCGGAGTTGTTTGTATGGCACGGCCGTTGCCCTCCATCCGCGCTTCGACCTGACCGCCATCAACCACGACCTCGACCACAAGCCCATCAGCCTGATTTCCCTGGTTCCCACCATGCTCCACCGCCTGCTGCAAACCCGCACCCACTGGCCCGCCAGCCTGCGCCTCATCCTGCTCGGCGGCGCGGCCGCCCCGGTGTCGTTGGTGGAGAAGGCGAACGCTTTACCGAGAAAATTGTCAATAGCTAATGGTCAATTGTCAATTGTCAATGAGAAGACCCCTCCGTTGGCAATTGACAATTGGCAATTAACCATTGACAATTCTCCCCCTCTGGTCGCCCCTACCTATGGCCTCACCGAAGCCGCCAGCCAGGTAGCCACCGCCACGCCGGAAGAGGCGGCGCGCAAGCCGGGCAGCGTGGGCAAGCCCTTGCCCGGCATCACGGTAGACATTGTGGATGAAAACGGCCGTTCCCTCCCCCCCAACACCTACGGCGAAATCGTCGTCACCGGGCCAACGGTGATGGCGGGCTATTTTATTGCGGATTTCGGATTGCGGATTGCGGAGACGCCAATCCGCAATCCGAAATCCGCAATCCGAAATCTCCCCACCGGTGACATCGGTTACCTGGACGAGGATGGCGATTTGTGGGTGGTGCAGCGGCGCAGCGATTTGATTGTGAGCGGCGGGGAGAATGTGTACCCGGCGGAGGTGGAGGCAGTGTTGAAGGAGCATACGGCCGTCGCCAATGCTTGCGTCGTGGGGCTGCCAGACCCGGAATGGGGGCAAAAGGTAGCCGCTCTGGTGGCGTTGAAAAGCGGCCAGGTCCTTAGCGAAGAGGAATTATTGGCTTTTTGTCGGCAGCGAATGGCGGGCTATAAGCAGCCACGTCTGGTACGCTTCACAGCGGAACTGCCACAAACCGCCTCAGGAAAAATCGCCCGCGACGCCGTCGCCCGACTCATAGGAGCAGAGTTTAATGGTTAAGCTGACCGTTCGTGACGTAGCTTATAATTTTGAGATTGCCGGATCAAGCGAGAAACGGCCGTTACTCCTCTTGCATGGCTTCACCGGCAGCAGCCAAAACTGGCTGCCCCTCTTGCCATTGCTGGCCCCATTCCACCAGATTATTGCGGTAGATTTGTTGGGACACGGCCGTTCCACCGTCCCCACTCGTCCCGCCCGCTACAGCATGGAACAAACCGCCGCCGACCTGATGGACCTGCTGGACCAGTTAGCCATCGAACAAACCGACCTTTTGGGTTATTCGATGGGCGGCAGGCTGGCTCTTTACATGGCCTGCCAATCTCCCCGGCGCTTCCATACCCTTATCCTGGAAAGCGCATCGCCTGGCCTGAAAAGCAAAGACGAACAACTGGCGCGTCGCCAGCAAGATAACGCTCTGGCCGGTCGTATCGAACAAGACGGGCTGGAAGCGTTTGTGGATTATTGGCAAAGCCTGCCGTTATGGGCCAGCCAGCAGCAGTTGCCGGCTGACGTACGCGCCACGCTGCGGCAGCAGCGGTTGCAGAACAATCCAATCGGATTAGCCAACAGCCTGCGCGGCATGGGCACGGGGGCGCAGCCATCACAATGGGGACGACTGGGCAAATTAGGGCTGCCGGTGTTGCTGCTGGCGGGGGAATTAGACGAGAAATTTTTGGCCCTGAACCAGGAAATGGCCGGGTTGATTCCCGGCGCACGGCTGGAGATTGTGCCGGGGGCGGGACATGCAGTGCATTTGGAACGGCCGTCGCACTACGCCGCCGCGGTAGGGAAATTTTTAAGAACTCATACAAAGTAACAAAGGGACGTAAGAAACAAAGGCTTTCTTTGTTCCTCTGTTTCTTTGTCCCTTTGTCATAAATTCTTAAACAACTTGCCCCACGCCAAACGTAAAGACAAAAACCAGCGTACTTAGCGAAAGCTGCTTGAGCATGGGGTTCAGTTGCAGCGGATCGTGGGTGCGGGCAACGGCCGTGCCGTTCCGCCACAACAACGGCCACGACACCACAAACAAAAACTGCCAGGGCGATTGATACGTCAGCGCCACATACAGCAGCGCCACCAAAACGGCCCCACTGAGCAGCGCCCAATGGTACAATCGCGCCTTCTCCGGCCCAATCCGCACCGGAATCGAACGTTTGCCCGCCTTGCGGTCCGATTCGATGTCGCGGACGTTATTGACGTTGAGGACCGCTACAGACAGCAGGCCAACGGCCGTTGCCGGCCAAAACACCAGCCCATTCCACGCCTGCGCCTGCAAAAAATAGGTTCCCAACGTACCCACCCAGCCAAAAAAGATCAGCACAAACAAGTCGCCCAGACCCACGTAGCCATAAGGCTTGCTGCTGGCCGTGTAGCTGACGGCCGCCCAGATGGCCGCCCCACCCAACAGCACAAACAGCGCCACCAACGGCAGCGCCGCCACGCCCAGCGCCACAATCACCAGCGCCAGCCCGGACACGGCCGACAGTCCGGCAAAAATCGCCATCGCCCGCTTCATGTCCCTGGCGGTGATGAGACCGGCCTGCACGGCGCGCTTCGGCCCGGCGCGCTCCACGTGATCCGCGCCGTGGACGGAATCGCCGTAGTCGTTGGCTAAGTTGGAGAGAATTTGTAGGGAAACGGCCGTTACCACACACAACAGCGTCACCGGCCAGGAAAAAACGCCATCGGCCGCCGCCAGAAAACCGCCCATAATGCTGCTGGCGACCGCCAGCGGCAGTGTACGTGGTCGCATGGCGGCAAGCCACGCCTGCATTTGCGTTGGTTGAGAGGTTGCTTGGGTCATGGCGAGGATTATACTCAACACGGTGGCAAAGGAACACGCCAGGGGAGGTCAAAGAGTAAAGACTCAAGACTCAAAATTGAGAACAACCCCCAACCCGTAAACGGGGCTAGAGACGACCGTGATGGTAACGACAAACCTCCCAGAGGCTCCCCAGATTATTGAGATGTTACCTTCACTGCTATTTCTGGAAAACAGGCCGCGTTGGCAACGCGCCCTTATGCTGATCGGCGAATAAGAGCAGATAGCGCCACGCTGCCCGGCAATCATAAATTTTCAGGTATTGGGTAACACTTTGCTATGTCTATCCGGTCATCTGATGGATATACTATAGTGACAAAGGTCAACATGCCGTTTTCTTGAAGATAGATGGCCGGGAATCTGTAATCTTCCCAGTTCATGACGAACTCAGTAGAGATTAAGAAAGGATTTGACTATGGACCTGTTACAGTTACTAACTGAGAAAGAGAGTGTCATTTTGGATGAGGCCGCCGACGCCCTCGCCCGTTCGCGGTTGAAACATTATCAGGCGGCCGGCGCAGCCTGGAATAGACAGCGGCTGCAAGAGCTGCTGGCTGTTGCGCGCAGCGCCACCGCCGATCGCAACCTGGTGCCCCTGATAAATCACATGGAGCAAATCGCCCAGGAGCGGTATTCAGCCGGGTTTGGCATTCATGAGGTGCAAACGGCCGTAAACGTCCTCGAAGAAAGCATCTGGCGGCAAATCAGCCAGAACATTCCACCCACAGACCTGGCCGAAGCCTTTGGCCTCATTGGCACAGTGCTGGGCGCCGGCAAAGATGCCCTGGCCCGCGCTTACGTTGCCCTGGCCAGCCACAGCAAAGCGCCGTCACTCAATCTCAGCGCCCTGTTCGAGGGCGCTGAAGGCATATAGCTCCAAGAGGAAATCATGGCCGAAAACAGCAAACGCCCCACCGGCAATCCGCCCAAATCGGACGCCAGCGAACATGAATACATCCTTCAACCCAAAAAATCGGAGGCCGGCAAACCGCCAACTACCCACGCTGCGCCCCAAGACCAGGAAAACGAGCCAAATGACGCCGATCCTTCCCTGGTCAAACGCCTCACCAACCTCACTGGAGATGTCACCGTTGGCGCACTGAAACTGGCCGTCAAAGCCAGCGGTATGCCCGTCCGCCTGGGCAAATCCATCATCACCGACGGCGACAAGCTAAAAATGATGCTGGAAACCGGCCGTTACCTGCAAGATGTGCGCAAGGTCGCCGGCCTCACCATCAACGACCTCAACCACGCCCTGGACCTGGAAGACAAAACCTTGCTGGAAGCAGTTGAAAACGGGACCGCCACCCTCTCTTTTGAGCTGATTTTGCGGCTGGCCGCCATGCTGGCCCGCCACGACCCCGTGCCCTTCGTCATGCGCATGACCCGCACCTACAACCCCACCGTCTGGCGCATTCTCAACGATTGGGGTGTAGGACGTATTCCCTTGCAATACGAGCGCGAACGCCAATTTGTCAACATCTTCCGCCGCCACGACGCCGCCCGCAAGCTCTCCGATGAAGGGTACGCCGAGGTCCTGAAGTTTACCCAGGCCGCTTTCGACATGGCCTTGCACTTCGTCATCGAAAAAGAGGGCCTGACCGACACGCTGATCAACGTAGACGAAGAAGAAGCCTGAATTGTCAATGGTCAATGGTCAATGGTCAATGGTCAATTTTCAACAATCCGAAATCCGAAATCCG
>CALFEW010000557.1 GCA_937958365.1 uncultured Chloroflexota bacterium
TCCTACGTTTTACCGCGGCTGCTGGCACGTAGTTAGCCGAGACTTATTCCTGGGGTACCGTCCTTTCTCTTCCCCCAGAAAAGGAGTTTACAACCCGAAGGCCTTCATCCTCCACGCGGTGTTGCTGCGTCCGACTTTCGTCGATTGCGCAATATTCCTTGCTGCTGCTACCCGCAGGTATCTGGTCCGTGTCTCAGTACCAGTGTGGGGGGTCACGCTCTCACGCCCCCTACCCGTCTTAGCCTTGGTAGGCCATTACCCTACCAACAAGCTGATGGGCCGCAGGCCCCTCTTAGAGCGCCGAAGCTTTAGTCAAGGTTTTCTAAAAGCCTTGACATCCGGGGTATTAGCTATCGTTTCCAACAGTTATCCCCCTCTCTAAGGCAGGTCACCAACGTGTTACTCACCCGTTCGCCACTCTCACCTCAGACGAATCCAAGGATCCCGTTCGACTTGCATGCATTAGGCACACCGCTAGCGTTCATCCTGAGCCAGGATCAAACTCTCCATAAAATAGAAAGTTTAAATCCGTCTTAAACGGACTACTGTTTAAAGAAATTACTCAACCTGAACTTCGCTATGTTTCTGTCACTTTTTAGTTGTCAAAGTACGCAAGGTCTGGAATTCTAGCACCCCGATTTCTTTTGTCAAGAGCAATTTTGGGGACAAAAAAACGGCCCCAGAGCCGCTTCTAGCTACTACGATTTCGGGTCCACTTAGACCTTGTTTTGTTGTTTCGATGTTCCGCTTTTTTTATTTTCGGCTACATCTGTTTGCCATCAACAGTCGGGTATTATAGCAAGCACCCCACGGGGTGTCAAGAGATTCGTCAACGAATTTTGAAAATTGGTCAAACTAGATTCCGTTTACACGAGTAGTTTGTCCTATACTTGCCTTTTTTGCTCTTGCCATTACCTATAGATATAGATTTTGCAGGGCCGGAATCATTGTGTGGTCTCCCTGCGGCATGAGCCTTGATGATTCATTAACCGAACTGTTATGCGCTTGTAAATAGTGCAGTTGCTTATACCGTTGATTTTACCTGCATTGGTAAAACGGACAAGTTTTTACTACTACACGCAATCTTTGATTCCCCGGAAACAATTAAGTTATGAGCTACTCATAAATAATTAGCGAGAATGGCTTTTCGCACTTCAGCTAATGTGGCATCTTGATGCAAATCTTGCGTCTCTAGAAATAGAGTCAGCAAGATCAATGCCAGACTAAAGGTTTCGCTTCTGTTGGCTCCGAATGCGGCATTGAAGGTGCCATGGGCGCGACCGAGTTCGATCATTTCTTGGGGTGACACGCGGATAGATGTCCATTTGCGCTCTGAATGGTTGGTGGGAACTGTCAGGTCCCACAACAAATAGAGGGACTCGAGATCGGTGATGCCTTCGGGTATTTCTCTATTTCTGTCGGCAACAGCACGATGCAGGGACTCCAACCTGGCCGTAAGCACAGCTATTGCCAAATCAGGTAAATCAGCTCGAGAAAGAGCAGATGGCAACAAGAGCGCCAAACGTTGCATTTCTTTCTTTTCTTCATCAAAGAGGGCAACGTAAACATTTTGTCGGCTGACAGGACGTAACGGCCGTCCACGCTTGGGTTTGTCCTTCAGAAGCTCAGCGAGCGTACTGGTACGTTCCTTGTTTGGTTGACTGCTCATAGTTTTTTCGCTGGTCAAACTGAATAATGGCAATTAGACAGCCTGGCGATAGTTGTGGTGGTTTTCCAAAAATTTGACCACAAAGTCCTCATCTATTATCAACCCATCATTGATGAGTAACTCCAAACATAGATGAAGGCAAAGCAAGCATATGCTGCGCGGATACCCCCGGGTTTCTCGCCAGATAGGCAAGATAGCATCTTCTGTGAACAAAGGTGGCTGTTTATTGTCTCTTCCGGCCGCAAGCAGACGATATTCTATCAAGGAGCGGGTGTCGTCGGGGGTAAGGGGATCAAGCGAGGAGCGTGTGGCCACCCGATCGTTAAAGTCTGGGACTTCACGCAAGTTGATGTCCAGTTCGGGTCGGCCAAGCAACACCAATTGATAGGCTTTTCCCCCACGAGGGTCTCTAAAGTTTAGCAGCCGGCGTAACTCCACAAACTGCTCCGGCCCCATTTCATGCGCCTCATCAATAATGATGAGCGGCAAGATTCCTTCGGCCGTTCGTTCGATCAAGAAAGCCCGGAACTCGTTGAGTTGATCTTCTGTGGCACGACGGGTTCGTAATCCAAATTCGGCCGCGATACGCCGCAACAATAGAAGACCGCTCTTTTTAGGCGTCTCATCTATTTTGGCAGCAACAAAATCCGGACGGCGATGGTAACGGCTATGAAACCAGGAAGCCAGGGTTGTCTTGCCCGTTCCGATTTCACCAATGATAACGGATGCGCCTTGGCCAGCCTCGACCATATAGCTTACTTTGGAGAGTGCGCGCCTGGTTTCGGTGGAAAGGTACATAAATCGTGGATCAGCCTCGATGTTGAAAGGTGGAACAACAACACCCAGCCGATCCCAGTCCGGTTTGTAATGCTCTATTTCGAATCCAAATGGGGGGATTGTACTCATTGTAATATGTTATATAAGTCCATTTTGCTTGTCAAGTGTGCAGTATAATCCAGTAGTTACCTGTCTAAGCAAATACAATGCTTATTTTTTAAATCTATATGCTATAGATTGATTGACATGGTATTCTATTTTTGTTAGACTGTCGCTTAACAGTACTTGTAAGAGCCATTGTTTCTGATGCTGTTCGTTAAAGCCAATGGTTTCATTATAAACACAATATTTTGTTGATTTAACAAGGGTTCTGGCCTTTGTTTAAAGAAAAAGGCCAAGCGTTTTAACGCCTGGCCTAGAGTGGTATAAGCAAGCTACCTAATCTCGCTGTTTTGGTGCCGCCAACACCTTCAGCTTAGTCGCCCCTTAATTGGGGAGGGGGGTTTTGTGCCCTCTGGTAGCTCACTAGCTAGGTAAGAGCATAGCATAGGCAGACATAGCTGTCAATGACGTTTATGTAGCGTTGAGGCAGTTTATGTTTATTTTATGTTGCCTGTTTCTTGCCTGGCAACAGGGCAAGACGTGGTTAGCCAAACTGATGGCGCTTCGTCGGCGTTGTTGGCTGCGCAAGCGCGGTTAGCAGAACTCCGGCGACAAAGACAGGCAATTCGACAGGAATCTGGCTTACCGCAAGCAGCGTGTTCTCACGGCCGTTTTCTTCCCCTTCCACCTCCCCCACAACCATCTTTACAGACCATTCAGTCAGACTTGAATGCGCTGCCAACGCATCTAGGCTGGGGCAGCACAACCTTAACGGCCGTTCTGCGCACCACCCATCAGCCACCACCGGCCGAACCAGCGGCTATAACAGCCTGCCCGGCGCAACCTGTTGAACCGTTACCGCAACGGCCGTCTTCACCGGCGGTCATCAAGCTGTACCCTGACCTGGCCCTGGCAATGCTGCGGGAAAAACAAACGGCCGTCGGCCGCATCTGGCTTATTTTGCGTGAGATTGATGAGCAGGGGGCTGGCTGGGTGGACGAACAGCACGCCAGACGCGCGTTGACCGGCCATTCATCGGTATGGCGGGTGTGTGGCTGGCGGCAGTTACGAAACTTGCTGCACCAGGGAGACGGGGTTTTCTGGCAGTGGCAAAACGGCCGTATCTGGTTATCTTCTATCGCCAAAACAGCCGCGGCGTTACACGCGCCGCGACTCACGCAGCGCCCGGTTGCCGTTCCCGTCGCAGTATTGACCCAAGGCTTGGGGCTGGTACGGGCGCATTTTTACGCCAGCTTCCACAGCAGCCGCCAGACTGCGGACGATGCCCACCGCAAACCCATCGCCCGCGCCACACTGAATGACCTGAGCCACGTCACAGCCAAGACGCAGCGCAGTTATGAACGGCAAGCCAGGGTGCAGACACAGGCGAATTTTGCCATCGGTCGGACGAGTTCCCAGGAAACCATTCAGGAAACCGGCTGGCGAAAAGGAGCAGCTTCTTTTGAATTTGTGGACCACAACGGCCGTCAGGGAAAACCTGGTGCGGCTTACGTGGCCTGGCAGTTACCAAACAGCTATCGCGGCCCGCATCCGATTATGGCGCGGGGCCGGCAGAAACGGATCAATCGTGAACTGACAGACCTGTTTACGCAAGGGATGACGGGGAACGGTCAGCAGAGGATTGATCCAAGTCACTGCCAGGCCCGGCGGTATTTTCGCAACGGCCGTCTCGCCGCCCAAGCCTTCAATCAATCCACCACCGACGCAGACATCTACTGGAGCAGTCCGCAGCCCAATACGTTCGGCAGCATCTGGCGTGTTTTGGCACAGCCTTGAGCAAACAGCGTGTACCCAAAAAGCCGGAAATTTTTTCCTCCCATTCTAGGGATATTATGATACTATTCTCAACCATGAAACTCTACACACTCGACCTCCATTTTCAAGGTGTTCCCCAGACCATTGCCGCTTATTTGATAGTGGGTGATGGCGGGCCGGTGCTTGTAGAAACCGGCCCTGGTTCGACGCTGCCCCGGTTGACATCGGAACTGGCTCGTTACGGTTTTCAGCCGGGCGATGTGCGGCACGTGTTGGTGACCCACATTCACCTGGATCATGCCGGCGCGGCCGGTTGGTGGGCGCAGCAAGGCGCCCAGGTCTATGTCCATCACTTTGGCGCGCCACACCTGATCAACCCTGACCGCCTGTTGCAAAGCGCCACACGCATCTATGGCGACAAAATGGACACGCTTTGGGGCGATTTTTTACCATCACCGGCCGAAAGAGTGACGACGGTGCAAGATGGCGACGTATTGGAGGTGGCCGGATTACGATTTACGGCGATTGAGACGCCCGGCCACGCCCGGCATCATCACGTCTTTCGCCTGGGCGACGTGGCGTTTACCGGAGATGCAGCAGGCATCCACTTGCCCGACATGCCTTTGATAGACGTGCCCGCGCCGCCACCAGAATTTGACATGGAAGCCTGGGA
>CALFEW010000558.1 GCA_937958365.1 uncultured Chloroflexota bacterium
TTCGGGCGCGACCGTGGGGTGAGTGGTGTTGTGTTGGCCGTTGGTGTGTCGTTGCGCGTAACGGCCGTTTCCATTCACGACCGGGGTATAACCATTGATAGATTTATACATCATTATCTCCTTATTTCAGTGGGTCGAGTTGAGCGGTTAACTCAGTGATTCAGTGGTTGGTAATAGATAAACAGGGCAATATGCGTCGTGAAACAAGCCTACAACCTGAATGCTGGCAGCAGAGAGAACAAGGCTATTTTGCATTGTTTCAGACGTGTTGAGGAATCGTTTGCTTACCCTTTCATGGAAAACTCAGGAAAGAGGGTTTAGCGTCGGCTCCGCCACCAGAGGCGGGGCAGGCGGCGCAGTTTGCCCCACGTCGTGACGAAAGCGCGTCGGTGAAAGACGTCGTAATCGTTGGCTTCGATGGCGTCCAGGATACCACGGTAAAGACCGGCAGCGGCGGCAATGGCGAAACGGCCGTCTTCGTGCAGCATGGCAATCCCCGGCCACGCTTCTTCATAAAGCTGATGGTTCCGCTCAATTTGGAAGCGCATAAAAGCCCGCCAGCGTTCATCCACAACTCCCGCAGCGATATGATCTTCCGTCAGGCCAAACTCAGCCATCTCTTCGTGAGGCAAATATAGCCGACCGCGCCGCCAATCTTCACCAACGTCGCGCAAAATATTGGTCATTTGTAAGGCCAGCCCCAGCTTGATGGCATAAGGAATCGCGTCCGCCCCGGAAAACCCGATGATGTGCATGCTCATCAGCCCTACGGTAGAAGCCACGCCATAGCTGTATGTAGCCAGATCTTCAAATGTCTCATAACGGCACTGAACCATGTCGCGGGACACACCATCCAGCAGTTGTTCCGCATAGCGCAGCGGAATCTGGTACCGTTGGCGGGCATCAGCCCAGGCAACGGCCGCCAGATCTTCGGCCGGGGGATGATGGGAAAAAGCGTGTTGACGCCATTGCTCTAACTTGATTTGTACGTCCTCTTGATGGCAGTCTACGATGTCATCGGTGATGCGGCAGAAGGCGTAAAGCGCACGTACCGCCCGGCGCTTCTCCAAAGGCAGCAGATCAGACGCCATATGGAACGAACGGCTGTGTTCAGCAGTAATAGCATCACAATGCGCATAAGCATCATTTAGTAAGGTCTCGTCAGCAATGGGAGCATTGCAAACAACCGACCCCACGTGCCACGCTTCACCCGCTAGTGTTAACAACCGATTCTCCCAAGTCCGCGTCTGTGCCACCATCAATCAATCTCCTTAAACTGTGCTAAATCAAAAGAACACCAGGTACAAAGCTTTATAATAACAAACTGCAATGCTTTTGTCAATATATTATATGTGCAAATACTTGACAAAAATGGATTTTCATGCTAATCTCATCAAACTGATTGATTGCATACACAAAAGAGATTTTCCTGATGAGCTTAAGCAAAACTCCGACATACAACCTCAAAGTTGTTTTACAAGAAACTGACATAAAACCAGACACACTGCGAGCCTGGGAACGACGGTATGGTTTGCCTGTGCCTAAACGCACTCAGGGTAAACATCGTCTTTACTCTGAACACGACATTGCCGTCATCAAATGGCTGATTTTGCGTCAACAAGAGGGCATGAGTATTAGTCGGGCTGTGCGACTTTGGCGCAATTTAGAAGAAACTGGACAAAATCCATTGGGTGGGATGCCCCCACCGTTAACCACCCAATCAACCCAAAATAATGGTATCACAGTACCAACAACTGTCAACGGCGTCAGCTCGTCTACGATAACAGAACTTAGACAAATGTGGATCAATGGTTGTCTCCGTTATGACGAGATGGCGGCGGAAACTGCCCTTACCCAGGCTTTTGCCTTGTATCCGGCCGATATGGTTTGCCTTGAAGTGCTGCAAAAAGGTTTGTCGCATATAGGTGAACTGTGGTATCAAAATGAGGCGACTGTGCAACAAGAACATTTTGCTTCGGGTCTGGCGATGCGCCGACTGAACACATTGGTAACGGCCGCTCCGCCGCCAAATCGTCCCGGTAAAATCATCGTTGCCTGCCCGGCCGATGAACATCATGTGTTTGCGCCATTGTTTCTCACGCTTATGCTGCGTTATAAAGGTTGGGAGACCGTTTATTTGGGGGCCAACGTGCCACGGGAATACCTGGAAAGCACCATTGCCTCTACCAAACCAGACCTGATTGTGATGACGGCGCAGCAACTGCACACGGCCGCTTCCTTATTTCATGTAGCGGAGTTCTTATATCAGGAGCGGATCAATCTGGCTTATGGCGGGCGAATTTTTAGTTTGACTCCTGCCTTGCGTAGTCGTATTGCCGGGCATTTTCTAGGTGAGACGTTGGATACGGCCGTTCCCACGATTGCCCATATTTTGTCCAAACATCCCTTGCCGCCGGACATCAAACCCATTGCCGCCGAATACCAGGCAGCCCGTCGTCACTTTCGGGAAAACCAGGCAGCCATTGAAGCCAGAGTATGGTCTATCTTGCAGCAAGAAGCCTTCCCCTACGAACACCTGACCAACGCTAATTTGCACCTGGCCCGCGATATTAATGCGGCCTTGACGTTGGGCAGCGTCTCCTTTCTGGGTTCGGAAGTTGCCTGGACGGAAACCCTGCTGCTCAATTACGAAATGCCGCCTGATTTGTTGCAACGATACCTGTCTGTTTACCACAATGCGGCGCGTGAGATTTTGCGGGAAGAGGGAACGCCTGTTTTGGAGTGGTTGGGGTGCATCACCGACAAGAACGAAATCCCCTGTGATTAAATCATAGCTTATTCCGCGAGATAATTGACCATGATCGAAACCGCAATCTGGTGGATTCGGCGCGACTTGCGCCTGACCGATAACCAGGCATTAACGGCCGTTCTCCGCCACGCCGCCCAGGTGATTCCCGTGTTTATTATGGACCCGGCGCTGACCGGCGGCGGCGAAAAACGGCTCGCCTTTCTCTGGGCCGGGCTGCAAAACCTGGACAACGACCTGCGCCAACTGGGTAGCTATCTGGTGGTTCGGCAGGGGCAGCCGCAGCGTGAACTGGCCGACCTCATGCAAGAAACCGGCGCTGAAGCCATTTTTGCTGAAGAGGATTATTCCCCTTATGCTCTCCGCCGTGATCGGGACATCGCCGCGGCTCTGCCGCTGACGCTGACCGGTGGCGTCACCGTTCACCGGCCCAACGCGGTGTTAAAAGCGGATGGCAAGCCCTACACGGTTTTTACGCCCTTCAGCAAACAGTGGCGGGCACGGCCGTTTCCCACTCCGGCCGATCTGTCACCCAAACCGGCTTGCATCCACACGCCGCCGGCCATCCCCAGCCTGCCCATCCCCCAGACGCCGAAACTGCCCGCTGCCGTGCCATTTCCCGCCGGTGAAGCTGAGGCGCAGCGCCGCCTGCAAGCCTTTGCCTTTGGCGCGGCCGCGCCCATTCTGGCCTACGCCGACCAGCGTGATCAGGTGGACCGGGAAGGGTCGTCGCAGCTTTCGCCCTACTTGCGTTTTGGCATGGCATCGGCGCGGCAGGCAGCGGTGGCGGCCCAATTGGCTTTCATGGCTGCCGGGGATGAGAACGGCCGTCGCGGGGCCGATACCTGGCTCAATGAACTCATCTGGCGCGAATTCTACGTCAACATCTTGTACCATTTCCCGCATGTGCTTCAGAACAGCTTCAACCCGGTCTACGACGCCATCGTCTGGCGCAACGATCCCAACCACTTTGCCGCCTGGCAAAACGGCCGTACCGGGTTTCCCATCGTAGACGCCGCCATGCGCCAGCTTGCCACCAGCGGCTGGATGCACAACCGCGCCCGCATGATTGTCGCATCGTTTTTGGTGAAGGATTTGCTGGTGGATTGGCGCTGGGGTGAATGGCACTTTATGCAGCATCTGGTGGATGGCGATCCGGCGGCCAACAACGGCGGCTGGCAGTGGACGGCCGGCACGGGCACAGACGCCGCGCCTTATTTCCGCATTTTCAACCCCATCACCCAAAGCGAGAAATTTGACCCAGACGGCCGTTACATTCGTCGTTGGCTCCCGGAATTAACGGCCGTGCCCACTGCTTACATCCACAACCCGGCCATCATGCCGCCATTAGAACAAAAACGCATTGGCGTCATCATCGGTCGGGACTACCCGTTTCCGATCATTGATCGGCAGCAAACCCGTCTGCAAACATTAGCGGCTTACAAACAAGCCCGCGAATCTGTATAATTCAGCAACCATACAAATACATTGGGGGAAGCCAGGATTCATGATCCCCTGCATCAGCGCAGGCAATCATCTACTATCCTCCCCACTTAAAAGGAAAAACATATGTCCGAGAAAGTTATCATCATTGGTAGTGGTTTTGGTGGTCTGGGCGCAGCTGCGCGCCTGGCCGCTCGCGGTTATGACGTTGAAGTCTTTGAAAAACAAAACAAACTTGGCGGCCGCGCTTACGTTTTTGAACAAAACGGCTTCAAATTTGACGCCGGTCCTACAGTGATCACTGCGCCTTTCATGTTTGACGATATTTTTGCCCTGGCCGGCCGTCGCCGCGAAGATTACGTCGAATTTATTCAGCTTGATCCCTTCTATCGCATCTTTAACCACGAAGGCCGCGCCTTCGACTACAACGACGATCCGCAGTTCATCGCCAACGAAATCGCCAAATGGAACCCGGCCGACGTAGCCGGTTACGAGCGTTTTATGGCAACTACCCAGGCCATCTTCGAGAAAGGGTTTGTGCAGTTGGCCGACAAGCCCTTCCTGAGCGTCGGCGACATGATGCGCGTTGCCCCAGACCTGATCAAGCTGCAATCCTACAAATCAGTCTACAGTTATGCGTCGCAGTTTGTGGAAAACGAGTTTTTGCGCCGCGTTTTTTCTTTCCACCCGCTGCTGATTGGCGGCAATCCCTTCGACGCCTCTTCGATTTACGCCATGATCCATTACCTGGAGCGGGAGTGGGGCATTCATTACGTCAAGGGCGGCACTGGCGCATTGGTGGCGGCGCTGGCTAAATTGACGGAGGAATTGGGCGGCCGTTTCCATCTGAATGCGGAAGTGGAAGAAATATTTGTACACGGCCGTCGCGCCACCGGCATCCGCATGGCCGATGGAACCATCCACAAAGCCGACCACGTCATCTCCAATGCAGACGTAGCCTGGACCTACCTGAACATGATTCCCGCCAAAGCGCGCAGCCTGCGCAACTCCGATGCGCGCTACAAAAAACTCACCAAATACAGCATGTCGCTGTTTGTCATCTACTTTGGCACCAAGAAACGGTACACCGATACCAAACTGGCCCACCACAACATCATCCTCAGCGAGCGCTACAAGGGCTTATTGGCCGACATCTTCAAAAACAAGACGCTGTCCGAAGATTTTTCTCTCTACCTGCACATGCCTACGATTACCGATCCTTCGATAGCTCCCGCCGGGCACGAAGCCTTCTACGTCTTGTCGCCGGTCCCCCACCTGGGCGCAGACATAGATTGGACGGTCATGGCAAAGCCCTACCGCGACGCCATCATGCAATTCCTGGAAGACAATTACCTGCCGGACCTCCAGGCCAACATCGTCGCCGAAACTCATATTGACCCGCTGCACTTCCAGAATCGGCTCAACTCTTACATGGGTTCGGCCTTCTCCGTGCAGCCGGTCCTCACGCAGTCGGCCTGGTTCCGGCCGCACAACCGCTCGGAAGACTTCGACAACCTTTATTTCGTTGGCGCGGGGACCCATCCCGGCGCGGGCTTGCCCGGTGTGCTATCTTCGTCTAAGATCGCCGAAGATTTGATTGTTAACCGTTAGCCGTTAGCCGTCACCCGTAATCCGTGTTCCGTAATCCGTTAGCCGTAGTCGGTTGGCAGAATACGGCTTACGAGTCACGGATTACGGAACACAGGAACCGAGAAAAAAGTTCATGGATACACCAGATTCGCCTTGCCCGCTCCCCGTGGCAGACCCGGAAAGCGGAGCCAAGATTCTTAAGGAGTTGATCCGCGACCGTTCGTTATTGACGTCTTTATCTATGATGCGGAAGTACGTGGGGCCGGCGTTTCAGATTACGCTGCCTCGTTTTCAGCCGGCCGTGTTTGTGGGGCCGGAAACAAACCGGGAAATTATGGTTTCGCAGCGCGACCAGTTTATCTGGCGCAAGGAAAGCGACCCGGTGACGAAACTGCTGCGCCGCGGCGTGTTGGTGGTAGATGGGGAGGAGCATGAAGAACTGCGGGCGGTGTTAGATCCGCCGCTGCATCGCCGCCACGTTGTCAACCACGCGGCAGCTTTCTGGCGCTACACAAATGACGTGATTGATGGCTGGGAAAACGGCCGTTCCGTAGACATGCTCGTCGAAATGCGCAAAGTCGCCCTGCTGATCCTCATGGGCACAATGTTCAAGGTGGAATTTAGCCCCGACCTGGAGCGGCTGTGGCAGCCCATCCTCAAAGCCATCAGCTACATCTCGCCCGGTTTGTGGATCATCTTCCCCAACCTGCCGCGCCCGCAGTACCAGCGAGCCATCGAGGAGATTGACGCCTACCTGTACGGCGTCATCGCCCAACGGCGCGCCGTCATCACCGACGACGGCCCTAACGATCCCGGCGACTTGTTGGAGCAGTTGATACGCAGCGGCCTGGACGACGGCCGTATCCGCGACCAGATGCTCACCATGCTCATTGCCGGGCACGATACCAGCACCGCCCTGCTGGCCTGGGTCTGGTATCTACTGGGCAGCCACCCGGAAGCAATGGCCCAGGCAAAGGCGGAGGTAACGGCCGTTCTCACCTCGGCCACCGAACCGCCTACCCTGGATCAAATCAACCGCCTGGATTACCTGGATATGGTGATCAAAGAAGCGCTGCGCCTCTATCCACCTATTCACGCGGGCAACCGGCATGCCGGGGCAGACCTGGTGGTGAATGGCTACGCAGTGCCGCAAGACACGCGGGTGATGTATTCGATTTACCTCTCGCACCGCGACGAGCGCTACTGGGAAGAGCCGGAAAAATTCTGCCCCCATCGCTTTGACCACGCGCAAGCCGAGCAGGGAAAGCGGCCACCTCTCACCTAC
>CALFEW010000559.1 GCA_937958365.1 uncultured Chloroflexota bacterium
TAAATTCCGCGCCACCAAGGTCGGCAAGGATACTGCGCTGGCCCAAATCGTCAAGATGGTGCAGGACGCCCAGAATTCCAAAGCGCCGATTGCAAGGCTGGTGGATGTCATCTCCGGGTATTTCGTGCCTGTAGTGATGATCCTGGCTGTCTGGACGTTCGTCATCTGGTTCAGCGTGGGGCCGCAGCCGCAGTTGGTCTACGCCCTGGTGACCAGTGTAACAGTACTCATCATCGCCTGCCCCTGTGCGCTGGGCCTGGCAACGCCAATGAGCCTGATGGTAGGCATTGGCAAGGGCGCAGAAAACGGTATCCTGATCCGTTCCGGCGAAGCCCTGCAAAACGCTCGCGCTATTCAAACTGTAGTTCTGGATAAGACCGGTACGATCACCAAGGGCAAGCCTGAATTGACAGATCTTGTCACCGCCGACGGTAACCCGTGGGCAGGTGATGAAATGCTTCGCCTGGCGGCCTCGGTTGAAAAAGTGAGCGAACATCCGCTGGCGCAAGCGATTATTGATGGGGCGCAAGCGCGGAAATTAGAGCTGGATGAGGTAAAAGATTTTGAAGCCATCCCCGGCCACGGCGTTTCTGCGCAGGTTGCAGGCCACAGTCTGCTGATTGGCAATCTCAAGCTGATGAACCGTGAGCAGATTGCATTGGGTTCCTTGGAAGAAAAATCAAAGTTGCTCGCCGACGATGGCAAGACCCCGATGTATGTTGCCATCGACGGGCAGGCGGCCGGCATTGTGGCCGTCGCTGACACCGTCAAGGAAGATTCGGCTGAAGCGATTGCGATCCTGCAAAAAATGGGCATCGAAGTGGTAATGATTACCGGCGACAATCGCCGCACCGCCGAAGCGATTGCCCGCAAGGTCGGGATCACGCGAGTGCTCGCTGAAGTTCTGCCCGAAGACAAGGCCAATAATATTCACCTGTTACAGGCAGAGGGCAAAAAGGTTGCCATGGTCGGGGACGGCATCAATGATGCCCCTGCGCTGGCCCAAGCGGATGTCGGCCTTGCGATCGGCACAGGCACGGATGTTGCCATCGAAGCCTCTGACATCACGCTCATCAAGGGTAGTCTCAAGGGTGTGGTCACCGCGATTGAAGTCAGCCGCGCCACAATGAGAAATATTTACGAGAATCTTTTTGGCGCGTGGGTATACAACACGCTTGGCATTCCGGTGGCGATGGGGCTGCTATTCCCGTTCTTTGGGCTGTTGCTCAACCCGCTGATTGCTGGCGCAGCAATGGCCTTCTCGTCCGTCACGGTAGTGGGCAATGCCAACCGCCTGCGCGGATTCAAGCCCAAATTCAGTGCAAGGTGACCCTGATGAGAATCCAACTGCTCTACTTTGATGGTTGCCCATCCTGGCAAGATGGGCTGAAAAACCTGGAAATCGCCATGCAGGAACTGCAGATTGACGCTCCAATCGAATTGGTCAAAGTGCTGGATGACGCTGATGCTGCCCGTCTAAAATTTGCCGGCTCACCCTCCTTTTGGGTGGACGACCAGGACCTTTGGCGCGAGCAAAGAGAAAAATTTTCTCTGAGTTGCAGGGTTTACCCCACGCCGGCAGGCCTGCGGGGCGCTCCAACCATGGCAATGCTAAAAGAAAAACTCACATTGAAAGGATAAAAAATGACCACACCACAAATTATCGTTATTTTGAGCGGATTCGCTCTTACCCTGCTGATCGTCTGGTATTTCTGGCTTTCTCCAAAAGGACAGACGCGGGCCACAGTAGGCGCCTCTGGAGCACAGGAGGTGGCTATCATGGTGAAAGGCGGCTACTCCCCAGATGTGATCGTGGTGCAGAAAGGCCGCCCCGTGCGCTTAACCTTTACCCGTCAGGAAAGTTCGTCTTGCTCGGAGCAAGTACTGTTCCCTGATTTCAATCAGAGCGCCCTGCTTCCCGAAGGTGAACAGGTTACGCTGGAGTTCACTCCCGAAAAACCTGGTGAATACGGTTTTCAATGCCAGATGGGCATGCTGCGCGGCAAACTGATTGTTGAATGATTACGGAGAAGGCCGTGCTGACTTTTCTATTTGCCGATCTGGCCGGGTTCACCGCCCTCACCGAGACACATGGCGATGATGATGCGACAGATGTGGCTGCCCGCTTTTATGATTTAGCGCGCGCTTCTCTGGTTGGTGAAGCGCGGCTGGTTAAAACCATCGGTGATGCAGTCATGATCGTTGCCGATCAAGCCTATGATGCAGTTTCGACTGCGCTGCGGCTGGTTGCGGCCGTGCGTGCTGAACCGGGTTTTCCCGCCCTCCGCGCCGGGTTGCATAGCGGCCCGGCGGTGGAGCGGTTGGGTGATTACTTCGGCGCAACGGTGAATCTCGCCGCGCGGATTACGGCCCATGCTCGTTCAGACCAAATCCTTTGTACCGAGGTTGTTGTTAATGCAATCCGTGATTTGGAGATTATCTTGATTCATTCAGCCGGGATTGCAAATTTCAAGAACGTGGCGCAGCCGGTTGCAGTTTTTGAGATCGAGGATACGGAGCGCCATAAACTGTATCACGAAATCGATCCTGTCTGCCGTATGGGGCTTGATCCCGAAACTGCCCCGGCTCAATTACCGTTTCGAGATCGACTGTATTACTTCTGTTCTTTTGCCTGTGCGCAAAAGTTTGCGCAGGCGCCCGAAAATTATGTAAAAAGCTAAATGCGAAGTAAATCAGCTTTGCTCAAACCCATCCTGGCCTCGATTTTAAATAATCGCAGCGCCTGTGCCCTGATTACCGGAGCGACCATCTTGCAGTTAGGCCTGGTCAGCGCGGGTCTCCCGGCCTGGCAGTCCCCCACCCACGCGGTTTTTGGCCTCCCAGATCCGGGCTGCGGACTTTCGCGGGCCATCGTTGCACTGCTTCGCGGCGATTGGCGTACCTCGCTAACCTTTCATGCCTTTGCGCCACTTTTTGTTGTTGCACTGAACCTGATCGGAATTACTACGTTTCTTCCGCGAGGGCCGCGAGAGAAGCTTGTCGCTCTGGTTGAAGATCTGGAGCGCCGGACCGGCTTGACTGCTATTCTTCTGATCGGCTTGGTTCTCTATTGGCTGGCCCGATTATTGTTCATGTGCGAGGCTTTCTTGAAGTTGGTCGCTGGCTGAACGATCAACGCAACTGTTTCCAGATTAAACCACATTCGAAGTTATCAACTTCGAATGTGGTTTTTTTAAAGTCATTTGTCATGCTGTGGGAATGATAAATGACACGAGCCATTCTGCTCGCTAAAAAAATGCGCAATATGGCGCTCGTTAATCCAAGACACGGTTGATAAGATAGTACAAATCACTAACCGAGAGGAACTTCCATGAAAAAAAATGCAACCCTATCCCTGTTCCCAATCATCTTCATCATCGCCTTGTTAGCGCTGCCAGTTGGCGTCCAGGCCGATGGCGGCACTGAAGATAAAGGAATAATCCAAACGGTGGACGGCTACGAGGTCACACTGGTTTTTGAAAAACCGGTTTCTGTAGGCGAAAATCAAATCCGGGTTTTCGTGAAAGATGCCATGCACCTGCCCGTTGCCCGGGCCGACCTGGAAGTCAGTCTGGTCGAGGCGGAAGCGGAGCACGTGGAGGCGGAAGATGAACACGTGGAAGTGGAAGATGAACACGCCGAAGAGCAGCCCACCGCCGAAATCGGAACCATGAGCAGCATGTCTCCAGATCCTGCCGGACACGATCAAATGGGCATGGTTGCGTTGGCAGCCGGTCATGAAAGTGGCGAGTATGAGGGCGAAATTACCATCGTAAGCGATGGAGATCAGATCGTCCGCATACACCTCACCGTGAATGAAAAACTCATAGAAGTAGACTTCCCCTTGCACGTGGCAAAGTCAAATACTGGCGCCATCATTCTTGGGAGCTTTTTTGCCGTCAACGTCGCGCTGGTCGCGGCCGCCGTAGTGCTGAAGCCCAAACCCGTTTCCATCGATTTGTCCAAAAAGGCCTAATCCCATGACCAACCTGGTCCAACCCCCTGTGAAAGTTAAAGTCAGCGACATCCAGGTCTCCCAGACCCGCTTACAGTCCAATGGCGCTAACCTGCTTAATAACAAGTACATCGGCACCTTCATGCGCAGCAAATGGTACCCAGGGATTATCCAGTGGCCTACTTTGCTGGTCTTCATGGTCATCATGTTCGAACTTATCCTCGGGCCTTCCGCAGCGCATGACAATTTCGGCACAGCGCTAACCTGGGTGCTCTGGTGGCCGATCATCCCAATCATGTTCCTGTTCCTGGGCCGCTTTTGGTGCGCCATCTGCCCCTTTGCCACAATCAATGACCTGGTGTAAAAATTCGCGGGCAACAACCGCCCGGTGCCAAAGTTCCTCAAGAAATACGGCATCTGGATCATCGATGCGCTCTTCATCTTCATTACCTGGAGCGACCATGTCTGGGGCGTTGTGGAAA
>CALFEW010000560.1 GCA_937958365.1 uncultured Chloroflexota bacterium
ACGATGGCGCGCCGAACACCCGCCTGGAAGGCGGCGTGGCCGGCGACCTGATCACCTGCCGTCCATTCGACCGCTCCCTGGCCTTGTTCGATCAAGGCCATCTGGCCTCGCTGAACGATTTGGAAGGCATGGCGAACTTTGGCTCTGTGGCCAAATCGGCCTGGATCACCGACGATGGTTCCGATGTGTTCTGCGTGCCGATGGCTTCCGTGATTCACGGCTTCATCTACAACCAGGACATCTTCGACGAACTGGGTCTGACCGAACCGGCGACCGTTGAGGAATTCTACGCGCTGTTGGACGCCATCCAGGCTGGCGGTTACACGCCGCTGGACATGGGCACGGCCGATCAATGGGAAGCGGCGACCATGGGCTTCCAGAACATTGGCCCGAATTACTGGCTGGGGGAAGACGGCCGTCTCGCTCTCATCGCCGGTACAGCCAAATTCACCGACCCCGAATACGTGGCTGTCTGGGAACAGCTCGCCGGATGGGCGCCTTATTTGTCCAGCGGCTTCCAGGCCCAAACCTACCCCGATTCGCAAAATCTCTTCACGTTGGGCATGGCGGCCATCTACCCGGCCGGTTCCTGGGACATCTCGCTGTTCAACGACCAGGCTGACTTTGCCATGGGCGCTTTCCCGCCGCCGGTGGCCGCGGCCGGTGACACCTGCTACATCAGCGACCACACCGACATTGCCCTGGGCATGAATCCGGCCACCGAAAGCCCGGAAGCGGCGCGGGCATTCTTGAACTGGGTCGCCTCGGCCGAATTCGCCGAACTGTACAGCAACGCCCTGCCCGGCTTCTTCTCGTTGGCCGACGTAGACGTTTCCCTGACCGACCCGCTGGCCCAGGAATTCCTGGACTGGCGCGGACAGTGCGAATCCACCATCCGCAATTCCTACCAGATTTTGTCGCGCGGCGAACCGAATTTGGAAAACGAGTTGTGGCGCGTGAGCGCCCAGGTCATCAACGGCGACATCACTCCGCAAGAAGGCGCGCAGCAAATTCAGGATGGTCTGGACGCCTGGTATACGCCGTAAATAGTGGATAGCGTTCACTAATAGCTGAATGTGTGAGACTGGAAATGAAGCCGGGTCTTCATTTCCAGTCTTCAAACTCAGGCAGAAGAAAGACTTCATGAGTGTTTTGCCCACCGCCACGAATGCCGACTAACCCTGGAGCGCGGCGCTGAACAGCTTCAATCCGAAATCCGAAATCCGAAATCCGAAATTTTCACAGGAGCCGTTATGGAATCAACTCCTCCCCGAAAACGTAAGCCTTTTCCCACCCACATCGTCGTCTTTCTCGCGCCTGCCGTGCTGGTGTATTCCATTTTCATGATTTTTCCCCTGCTAAACTCGCTGCGCCTGAGTTTCTTGTCGAATGAGACGGGCGCGTTTGTTGGCCTGGAAAACTACCTGACGCTGCTGACCAACGACCTGTGGGCGGATCGGTTTTGGGGGGCATTTAGAAATAACGTCGTCTTTTTTGTTGTCAATATGTTGGTGCAAAACCCGGTGGCGTTGTTCCTGGCGGCGTTGTTGAGTCGGCGCACCTTACGCTGGACGAGTAACTATCGCACCCTTATTTTTGTGCCGACGGTTTTGTCTGTGGTCATCATTGGTTTTATCTGGCAGCTCATTTTGAGTCCGTTGTGGGGCATTGCCGAAGGATTTATGACCTTTTTGCGGATTGGTCACCTGTTCCAGCCCTGGTTGGGGTTAGAAAGCACCGCGCTGGTGACAATTTCACTCATCTCCGTCTGGCAGTTTATCGGGATTCCGCTGATGTTGTTTTACGCCGCCCTCATCAGTATTCCGGAGGAATTGGTGGACGCGGCGCATGTGGATGGGGCTACCCCCTGGTCTGTCTTTTGGCGGGTGAAGTTCCCGCTGATCTTGCCCACGGTGGGTATCGTGACGATTCTGACGTTTGTGGGCAATTTCAACGCCTTTGACCTGATTTACACCATTAAGGGCGCGCTGGCCGGGCCAAATTTCGCCACGGACATCATGGGGACGCTGTTTTTCCGCACGTTTTTCGGGCAGCAGTTGCAGCTTGGCAACGCGGCGATGGGGTCTACCGTCGCGGCGATGATGCTGCTGATTATTCTGGCCGGTGTGTTGCTTTATCTGGTGGGCTGGCAGCGCCGCATCAGTACGTATGAGCTTTAAGGAGAGAGAGATGAGTCTGGCCCGAATTCGTTATCGTTTCAGTGAGTCGTTTTTGCCGCATGTGGCGTTGTTGTCGTATACGGCCGTTGCCCTATTCCCCATTTTCCTCATCATCATCAACTCCTTTAAGACGCGCAAAGCCATCTTCCGTGAACCGCTGGCTCTGCCCAACGCCGAGACCTTTAGCCTGGAAGGGTATCTCACCGTCTGGGAACGGGCCGGTTTTCCGCTGTATTTCCGCAACAGCCTGGTAGTGACGCTCGTCACCATTTTCTTTGTGCTGCTGTTTGGCGCGATGGCCGCCTATGCCCTGTCGGAGTACGATTTTCGCGGCAATACGCTGATGGGCCTCTATCTGGCGCTGGGCATTATGATTCCTATCCGGCTGGGTACGGTGGGCATTTTGCGGCTGGTGGCTTCGCTGGGGCTGGTCAACAGCCTGCTGGCGCTTATTCTGGTGTACATTGCCCAGGGTTTGCCCCTGACCGTTTTTGTGCTGCAAAGTTTCATGCGGCAGGTTCCCAGGGAAATGAAAGAGGCGGCGCGGGTGGATGGGGCCAGCGAGTACCGCATTTTTGGCCTGGTGCTGCCTCTGGTGCGGCCGGCCGTGGCCACCGTGGCCGTGTTTGTGATGATTCCCATCTGGAACGACCTCTGGTTCCCGCTGATTTTAGCGCCAGGCGAATCCACGAAGACGGTAACGCTGGGCGCGCAGCAGTTCCTGGGGCAGTTTGTGAGCGACTGGAACGCGGTATTGTCGTCGCTGACGCTGGCGATGATCCCGGTGCTGATTCTTTACGTGGTTTTCTCGCGGCAGTTGATTCGCGGTATCACCAGCGGGGCGATCAAGTAGTTGTTTTGGGGATTGGGGTCTGGTATCCGTGTTCGGTAATCCGTAACCCGTGTTCCGTATTCCGTATTCCGTATTCGGTTTTCGTAGGGCGTTACCTCTGGTGAACGCCAACGGAATACGGTATACGGACTTCGGGTTACGTTGGAGGGGTGGTTGGCATGGCAAAAATCTATTACGTGGGCGATTGGGCGGTGAGCGCCGGGCCGGTATTTGCGGAGACGCCGTTTAATTATGCGTTTAAGGGGCTGGATTTGTATTATTACGGCCGTTTCCTCAAAAACGCCCTCGAATCCACCGGCCAACACGAAGTGGCCGACGTAGCAGCCTGGGACTTTTACAAATTAGGGCCAGGTGAGTACGAAGAAATCCTGGCGACCTACGACGTGATTGTCTTCAGCGATGTCGAAGCGAAAAATTTCCAGTTAGCCCCCGGCTTTTTTGACCGGAGTAAGTTTGGCACGGCCGTACTCACCTTTCCGGATCGCGTGCGGCTGACGGTTGAAGCGGTCAACGCCGGGAAACGGGTCATGTTTTTGGGCGGCTGGCTTTCCTTTACCGGCGAGATGGGCAAAGGCGGCTGGAATCGCACCCGCCTGCGGGAGATTTTGCCGGTGAACTGCCTGGATTATGAAGACCTGATCGAAAGTACCGAAGGCTTTACGGCGCAGTTGGTTGCGGCTGGGCAACGGCCGTTTGCCACCCTGGCTTTAGACACGTTCCCGCCCATCCTCGGCTACAACAAAGTCCTGCCGCGTTCGGGGTGCGACGTGCTGCTGCAAGTCAAAGAAACCGGCGATCCGCTGGTGACGGTCGGGCAGTTTGGCGCGGGCAAAACGCTGGCCTATACGTCTGATCCTGCGCCCCATTGGGGCTGCAATTTTATCTATTGGGAGCAATACGCCGCCTTCTGGCTGGAATGTCTGGACGTTGTTTTGCGGTAAGGGAAGATGATTTAATAACTTTTGCGAGATTGGAGGAAACAGCCATGCGCATAGGCATTGTAGGAACCGGATTTATGGGGCGCACCCACGCCGCGGCCTGGGCGGCGACGGATGCCACGATTGCCGGATTTGTCTCCAAAGAAACGGCCGTCGCCGGGCAAATGGCGGCGCAGTACGGGGCGCAGGTATACCCGAGTCTGGCGGCGCTGCTCGCCGACGTGGACGTGGTAGATGTGTGCGCCCCCACGCATCGCCATCACGAAATTGTCCTGGCGGCGGCCGCCGCCGGCAAAGACGTGGTGTGCGAAAAACCTCTGGCGCGTACCCTGGCGCAAGGCCAGGAGATGATCGCCGCCTGCGAAAAAGCGGGCGTGAAGTTATTGGTAGCCCACGTGGTGCGCTTTTTCCCGGAGTATGCCCTGGCGAAAGCGCAGGTAGACGCGGGGGTGATTGGGCAAACGGCCGTTCTCCGCCTCACCCGTGGCACGTTCCAACCCAAAAAAGCGGTAGACAACTGGTTTGTAGATTTCGAGAAATCCGGCGGCATGATGCTGGACCTGATGATCCACGATCTGGATTATGCCCGCTGGGTGGCCGGAGACGTGGCGACTGTATTTGCCAAAAAAATCAGCAGCAGCCGACCCGGAGCCGGGGTGGATCATGGCCTGGTGATCCTCACCCATCGCAGCGGCGCGATTTCGCACGTTGAAGGGTCGTGGGCCTATCCGCCGCCGTTGTTCCGCACCCGCTTCGAGATTGCCGGGTCCAACGGCTTGATCCAGCAAGACGCCGAGAAAACGGCCGCTATTGCCCTGCACCTGCGCCAGGAACAATCGGCCGACATCCCCGACGTGCCCTTGCCCAGCAGCCCACTCAGCGAAGACCCGTACACGACGCAGATCAAGGCATTTTACGATTGTCTGCTGGGGAAAACGGCCGTGCCCATTTCCGGCGCGGATGGTCTGGCGGCGCTGCAAATCGCTCTGGCGGCCATCGAATCGGCGGCAAACGGCCGTCCCATCACGCTGGAACCCCTCGCCTGAAATTAGTGAAATCTGTGGATTCTTTACCCAAAGGTGACGCGATGAAAATCGGAATCATGAGTTTTGCCCATCTCCATGCCGAAGCCTACGTCCACAACGTGCGGGCCATTCCCGGCGGCGAACTGCTCGGCATCGCCGACGAAGACATGGTACGCGGCCGTCGTTTTGCCGACCAGTTTGGCGTGCACCTCTTCCCCAGCTACGAAGCGCTGCTGGCAGCCAAACCGGACGGCGTTTTGATCTGCTCCGAAAACTCTAAACACCGGCCGTTGGTGGAAATGGCCGCCCAGGCCGGCGTCCACGTCCTGTGCGAAAAGCCGCTGGCAACCACGCTGGCCGACGCTGAAGCCATCGTCACCGCCTGCCGCGACGCCGGGGTTATCTTGATGACGGCTTTTCCCATGCGCTTCAGCGCCCCGCTGGTTGAGGTGAAAGCCCGGCTGAACGAGGGGGCGCTCGGCCAACTATACTGCTTTAATACCACCAATCAGGGGCGGATGCCCGGCCACGAACGCGGCTGGTTTGTGGACAAAGAACTGGCCGGTGGTGGGGCCATCATGGACCACACCGTCCACCTGGCCGATAGTTTGCGCTGGTTGATGGGCAGCGAAGTGGTGGAAGTGTACGCGCAAAGCAACCACATTTTGCACGCCGACAAAGTAGACGTGGAAACGGCCGGTCTGCTGATGTTGACCTTCGCCAATGGCGTCTTTGCGACGATTGATTGTAGCTGGAGCAAACCGCTTAACTATCCCACCTGGGGCGGCCTGACGATGGAAATCATCAGCGAACGGGGGCTGACGGTGGTGGATGCCTTTAGCCAGAATTTGAACATCTTCAACCAGGAACCGGCGGCAAATTCCTGGGCTTATTGGGGTTCGGACGCCAATCAGGGCATGGTGGCGGAGTTTGTGGCGGCGATTCGGGCCGGGCGGGCAACGGCCGTTACCGGCGCCGACGGCTACAAAGCGCTGCAAATCACGCTGGCGGCTTATCAATCGGCCGCCACCGGCCAGCCAGTTCGTCTGTAAACGGCCGTAGATGGCGCGGATTTTAAAGATTGGGTGGATTTTTTGGCCCAATCTGGATACTCTGTGTGAACTAAATTTGCCGGGACGACGGTTGCCCTGTAAACCTGGAGGAAGATCACATGAGACGTTACTGGCTCTTGCTTTGCCTCATCCTTGCCGGGATTGTCCCCATCGTATTTGCCGATGATCCCCTGGCTCCGCCGGATGGCCCGGTTACGCCGGGCGCGCCGCACAACCTGGAAGAGGGAACGGCCGTTCTCGCCGCTACCTTTGAAGAACAGGTTTTGGAAATCGTCAACCAGGAGCGCTGGAACAACGGTCAGCTTCCACCGCTCAAGGGCAACGTCCTGCTGGACACCGCCGCTGAAACTCACAGCAGCAACATGGCCGTGCGCAACTTCTTCGCCCACTGTGACCTGGATACCCTCACGTCGCCCGGCAGCCGGATGACTGCCGCCGGTTACGTCGGCTGGAACTACGCCGCCGAAAACATCGCCGCCGGGTATAGTTCGCCAACGGCCGTTATGGACGGTTGGATGAACAGTTCCGGCCATCGCGCCAATATCCTCTCCACCACCAAACGCGAGATTGGCGTCGGCTACGTCTACCAGGACGGCGATACCAACAACATCCGCTTCGACGCCGGCGGCTGCGTGGCGGATGGCGGCGGGCACGGCCCCTATTATCGTTACTGGACGCAAAATTTTGGGCAGATCAACAGCGTCATGCCGGTGGTGATCAATCGTGAAGCGTATGAAGCCACCTCGCGGCAGGTGGATTTGTACATGTATGGCGAAGGCTGGGCGACAGAAATGCGCTTCCGCAATGAAAGCGGCGATTGGTCGGCCTGGCAGCCGTATGCGGCCAATGTAGACTGGCAGCTTAGCGGCGGCAGCGGCGTTAAAACTGTTGACGCCGAAATTAAAAATGGCAGCGGCACGGTGCGCAGCGCCAACGATTCCATTTTGCTGACGCTGCCCGGCCCGGTCCTGGCTTTGGGCAGCAGCACACTGGATTTTGCCTTACAGACAGATGGTCCGGCTTCCCAAACGGCCACACTGCTGATCTTGAATACCGGCGGGGATACGCTGACCTGGACTCTGACGGAGGAACCGGCGGCAAGCTGGCTGACGGCCGTTCCCACCAATGGCACAATTGCCGCCGGGGCGAATACGGCCGTTACCCTTACCGCTTCGCGCACTGGCCTATCGCCTGCCGTCTACACCACCACCCTGCGCGTAGACGCCGGCAGCGCCGACAATTCGCCGCAGTTCGTCACCGTCACCTTTTTACTCACCGATCAGGCCCCGCTTTTTTTGCCGACGGTCATGAAATAGGGGAAAAACAGGACGCGGATAAACGCAGATTAGAATTGTTGCGGGCTAGCAGCCTGTCGGAATCGTAGAAATGGATGCACGGATAACACGGATTTAACGGATTTACACTGATTTTGGTGATGTATCTGTAAAAATCCATCGATTCCGTTGAATCCGTGAACCTATCTGGCGGTTGTGATAAATTCCTGAAATGTGGTGGCACAAACGGCCGTTTCCGGCTAAATTTGCCCCATGACACATCCAAACAACCCACGCTCATCCGCGTTTATCCGCGTCCCATTGCTCTTGCTCTTGCTCTTGCTGGCTGCCTGCCAGACGGCCGAACCAACGCCGACGGCCGTTCCCGCCACCAATACCCCCGCGCCCACGCGCACCCACCAGCCCATGCCGGTGAATACGGCCGTGCCCACCGCCACACCAACTGTCCTGCCATCGCCAACGGCCGTGCCCACCGATCAGCCATCACCCACGCCCACACTTATCCCTACGCCGCTGCCCCGCGACGTGCGCGCGGCGCTGCAACTGGTCGCTGATGGGTTTGTCTCGCCGGTGGCTCTGACGGCCCCGGGCGACGGCCGTTTGTTCATCGTGGACCAGGTGGGCGTTGTGTACGTGCTGGACCAGGCCGGGAACCGCCTGCCTGAGCCGCTGATTGACCTGCGCGCCCAGATGGTAGACCTGGATGAAACGTACGATGAGCGCGGGCTGTTGGGTATGGCGTTGCATCCGGAGTTTGTGGCGAACGGCCGTTTCTTCCTCTACTACAGCGCCCCCCTCCGCCCCTCCGCGCCGGCCGATTGGGACCACACCGGCATCATTGCGCAATTCACCATCGCCGCCGACAACCCCAACCGCGCCGATCCCGCTTCTGAGCAAGTGATCATCGAAATTGACCAGCCGCAAACCAACCACAACGGCGGCCAACTTGCCTTTGGCCCCGACGGCTATCTCTACATCGGCATCGGCGATGGCGGCAACGCCAACGACGTGGGCCTGGGCCACCCCCCGGAAGGCAACGGCCAGACCCGCGACAACCTGCTGGCCGCCATCTTGCGCCTGGACGTGGACAGCGCCGCCCCTTACTCCATCCCCGCCGACAACCCCTTCGTCGGTCAGCCCGGTTTGCCGGAGATTTACGCCTACGGTTTTCGCAATCCCTACCGCTTCTCTTTTGACGCCGGCGGCGAGCATGGGCTGATTGTCGGCGATGTGGGGCAGGATTACATGGAGGAGATTGACGTGGTGGTCAGCGGTGGCAACTATGGCTGGCCGGTGCGCGAAGGCACAACCTGCTTCAACAAGGGCGGCGTCACGTCGCCGCTGCCGGAGTGCGCGACACAAAGCGCCTACGGCGATACATTCATAGACCCGGTGCTGGAATACCGGCGCGAGTTTGGCCGTTCGGTGACGGGTGGGTATGTGTATCGGGGGAGCGCGATTCCGGAGTTGTACGGCCGTTATCTCTTCGTAGATTGGGTGACCAACAACGAAACCGGCGGCCGAAAAATCTACTATGCCGACCCGCTGCTCACCAGCAGTGGGTTGTGGGAACTGGTCACTGTGCCGCTAACCCAACCAGACGGCAGCGAACTGCCCGGTTTCTACTCACTTTCTTTTGGTGAAGACACAGCCAACGAACTATATTTGCTAACGGCCGATTATTATCAGCCGGTAGGTAGCAGCGGCAAGGTGTACAAAATTGTGCCCGCGCCGTGATGATGACTGAAAACTGAAAACTGGCATGGTTCAGTTCAGATGATATGTCCTTTACAATTTGTAGCCGCGGTATCCTTACCGCGCTGGTGTCAACGCGGTAAGGATACCGCGGCTACAGGCTCGAATTTGTAAAGATGACTTCTCGGCGGATGAACCATGCCT
>CALFEW010000561.1 GCA_937958365.1 uncultured Chloroflexota bacterium
ACCTGTGTCAATTGACCTGGCAACCAAGGTGAAGTATTCCTGCTGGCAAAGAGAATGGCTGCTCCAATTCGCTCACAATTGACAAGCCTACATCATTATGCTAATTTTCCATCAGTACACCTGTTCAATTAGCAGCCTTCCCACCTGATTACCGCGACGAGGGAGACGACATGCCGCGTATTGAAGCACTTGAAAGCAGCTCTTCATCGCAACGTGACAATCTGAATCATCAGGCGATTGAAGATTACCTGAAGACCATTTACACGCTGGCCGAAACGGAAAGTCCCGTGAGTACTTCGCGGATTGCCGAGGCGCGCCAGGTCAAACCCGCTTCTGTTACCAGTATGCTGCGCCGTTTGGATGGCCTGAATCTGGTCAACTATGAAAAGCATTATGGCGTGACGTTGACGGAAAATGGGGAGAAAATCGCGCTGGAAGTGATTCGCCATCACCGGCTGCTGGAACTATATCTTAAAGAAGCACTGGGTTTTGGCTGGGATGAGGTGCATGAACAGGCAGATTTGTTGGAACACGTGATCAGCGAGAAATTGGAAGAGCGCATCGCTGCGGCTTTGGGCCATCCTACAGTTGACCCGCACGGCGATCCGATTCCGGCGCGAGATGGCAGCATGGTGGTTTTGGATACACGGCCGTTAACCTCCGTGCCCGTAGATGAATGGGTGCAGGTGGCGCGTGTGCCCGACGACGACAACAGCGAGCTGCTGCGCTATCTGGCCGAATTGGGCCTGACGTTGGGCGCGCTGGTGCGGGTTACGGCCGTTGCCCCCTTTGATGGCCCGCTCACCATCGAAATCGCCGATCAAACGAAAATTGTCGGTTTTACCGTTGCCCGGTCTGTCCAGGTTGTTGCGGCTTAATGGCGAATCCCGGCGTATTCTGCTGCTCCCTGACCAATCAACGAACCCACAAACATACCAATCACCCAACCACTACTTTAAAGAACGGATGACGGAGCAAATTCAGCCACCACCCTCTCAAGAAACGGTTCAACCTTCGCCGAACGGCCGTGCTTTTGCCGGTCGGGAGGATGTATTTGCCTGGTTGGAAAAGCACCTGGCGCGGCGGTCGCCCACCCAGCCTTTGCTGCTGTACGGACCGGCGCAAATTGGCAAAACGGCCGTTCTGCTAGAAATCGAAAACGGCCGTCTTGGTCCCAACTTCCTCACCATCACCATCCACTTCTCCCAGCTTTTGCGTGACAGCCTGAGCATTTTTCTTCACGATCTGGCGCAAACGGCCGTAGCCCAGCTTCGGCAAAAAGGCATCTCCCTGCCGGAGCCAGACCAGCAAGATTTTGTCGTTAATCCTTACAAGGCGTTTCAAGACCATTGTTTGCAGCCGGCGCTGGCCCAACTTGACGGCCGTAATCTGCTCTTCCTCTTCGACGACCTGAACGTCTTGTACGATCAGATTGCCGCCGACGTATTCGCCCCCAATACCTTCGAGGCGTTTTACCGGCTCATCCACGCCTACGCCCATGCCTATTCCCTGTTCACCCTCACGTATCCCGCGGCCAACGGCCGTCCCGAAACCTTCACGCCCTTCGAGGCGATTCCCCACCTGAAACTTCAGCCGCTTACCCAGGCGGAAGTTACCTCGCTGATGCGTCAGCCGGCGCAGGTGACGGCCGTTCAAGACGTAGTGACCTATATCTATCAGCTTACCGGTGGCTATCCCGCCGAATTGCAGCGCCTGCGCCAGTCGTTAGGCGACTGGCAGGCGCAGTATCACATTCGCCAACTCACCATCGCCGACGTGGCGATGGTGCAACAAACGATGGGGCTAACGGCCGTCAGCCCACAGCCCGCGCCATTTACCATCACCCAGGCCGCGCCCACCGGACGCACCATCTACCGTTCGCCTTACCAATCATCGGCCACTTCGCGCAGCGTCTGGCTGGTAGGCGGCGCGCTTGTTTTGCTGGCCGTCGCCATCATCGTCGTCGGTTTTTTCGTATTTCGCCCGACCGAGCAGTTGGCCGCCAGCCCGCCAACCGGAATACCGGAAACGGCCGTAGCCCTCACGTCCGAAGCGTTGGTCGCCGCCATCATTGCCCAAACGCCCAGCGCCACGGCCACCAAACCGCCCACGGCCACGATGACCGCCACCGCTACAGCGACGCCTAGCGCCACTGCCAGCGCCACGCCGGACATTACTCACACCACCACCCCAACCATTGTGCCGGGCAGTTTGCCCATTTCCCTCACCCGTACCGCCGACGGCATGATCATGCGCCTCATTCCCGCCGGCTCTTTTCTGATGGGTTCCAGCGACGACGATGTGTTTGCCGCCTCCGACGAAAAGCCGCAGCATGAAGTGACCCTGGACGCCTTTTACATGGACCAATATGAAATCACCGTCGCCCAATACGCTACGTTCCTCAACCGCCTGGGGACTTACCGGCAGGCCTGCGACGAGTTTGATTGTGTGCTGCCGCGTGATCGCACCGGCATCATCAGCCTGCTTCTGGAGGAGGACCTGGGCGATGGCAAATTGCAGTACATGCCGCTGACCGGATTTTCCGCTTACCCGATCAACCACGTCAGTTGGTACGGCGCAAAGGCCTACTGTGAAGCTGTTGGCGCGCGCCTGCCTACCGAGGCAGAGTGGGAATATGCGGCCAGGGGGGATGACGGCCGTCTTTACCCCTGGGGCAATGAAGCGCCCACTCAAAACCGCGCCGTCTTCAACAGCGACAACTTCGACAACCTGAAGCCCGTAGATGCCCTGCCCAATGGACAGAGCGCCTTCAACATCTTCGGTATGGCCGGCAGTGTATGGGAATGGACGGCCGATTGGTACGACGAAGCCTATTACACCACCAGCCCATCCGCCAACCCCGCCGGCCCCGAAACCGGCCTC
>CALFEW010000562.1 GCA_937958365.1 uncultured Chloroflexota bacterium
ATGGTTTTATCCGCGAAAATCGGCCGCATCTGCGTTTTTCCGCGTCCCATTCATGGTTAAAGGGAACCAATACGGCCGTCTCAACGTCTGATTACCAAAGACATTCATCAAGGAGGATTGCCCCATGGCTTTGAAACGATTCCTGTTAATTGTAAGTTTATTGGTGAGTACGGCCGTTTTTCTGGCAGCTTGCGGCGGCGCGACTTCCCAGCCGGAAGCAGTGGAAGTGACCCGCGTCGTGACCGATTCGGAACGGCCGTCGGCCGTCGGCAGCGAAAGCACAGTGGGCGACAGCGCGGCAACGCCGGACTCTGGCCCCAAAGTCACGGCTACCCGCGCTCCGGTCGGTACGGCCGTTGGCGTCAGCGCCGTGGAAGCCGAAGTTGCCGCTGAAGCCGCGCCTGCCCTGGCTGCCGACACGTTCAGCGCAGACGCGCGCGGCGGCGAGGCGGTCACCGATGCTGCGGCCCTACCCCTGGAACAGAACAGCCGCCTGACGGCCGGTGAAGTGGACGACAACGCCCAATGGGACGATTACCTGCTTTATTTGCGCGAGTATAACGGCGCGCAAGTCATGAAAGTAGACGTGTCTGAACGACATCAAATCTGGGTGACGGATGGGCAGGAACGGCCGTTGGCCGGACAGGAAGTTCGCATTCTCGCCGGTAACGATCAGATAGCGGTGCTGCGCACGCACAGCGACGGCCGTGTCTACTTCTTCCCTCGCGCGTATTCTGCGCAGGCCGACGCCTATCAGGTGCAGGTGGACGGCGCGGAAAGTTTCACCATTGCGGCCGGTGATTCACAGCGCGAATGGTTTGTAACGGCCGTAGGGAGTGGACAGGGGGAAACGGCCGTTAACCTCGACGTGATGTTCCTCATAGACGCCACCGGCAGCATGGCCGACGAAATCCAGCAGCTAAAAGACAACATCCGGGCCATCTCCGCCCAGGTAGACGCGCTGCCCAGCCGGCCCGACGTACGCTTTGGCCTCGTCGCCTACCGCGACCAGGGAGACGCCTTCCTCACGCAAGTGACAGACTTCACGCCGGACGTGGAAACCTTCGCCGCCGATCTGGACCGCGTCCAGGCCGATGGCGGCGGCGATTACCCCGAAGACCTGAATCAGGCCCTCTCCGACGCGATTCATCAGGCAGAATGGCGGGTGGAGAACACGGTCAGCCTTATCTTTCTGGTGGCCGACGCCCCGCCCCATCTGGACTACGGCCAGCAAAACCATTACGCCGCCGAGATGCTGCAAGCCGCGCAGCGCGGCATCAAAATCTACCCCATCGCCAGCAGTGGCCTGGACGAACAAGGCGAATATGTCTTCCGGCAGTTGGCGCAGGCGACGGGCGGGCGGTTCATCTTCCTGACTTATGGCGCGGAAGGCCCCGGCTCTACCGGCACGGAGACGGATTTTCAGGTGTCGGATTATACGGTTTCGTCGCTGGATGATCTGGTGGTGAACATTATTGAGGAGGAGCTGGCTCCATTGAGCCAGTAAACGAGGGTTTTCAGATTGGTCCAATCTTGAAGATTGGACCAATCTTGCGGAAGGGCGGGGGATTAGCCGTCCAGCCCCAACAGTTCGCGCAGATTTTGCTGGTTGCCGGGGTCGCTGTCCTTAATGGCCAGGCCGCAAAGCTGCCGCGCCCGGTTGTACCAGGCGCGCAGGGCTTCTGCGTCTGCTTTGTATTGGCCGCTGGTTATTTGGTACATCTGAATGGCGCTCTGCTGGGCGGTATCGGCGGCGGCATAGGCTTCTACCAGGGCGGCAACGGCCGTTACCCTAATCCGTGGCAGATTCCAGCGCGCGCCGCGCAGATGCTGCCTCCAAGCGTTCAGCCAACCACATTTTGATGATAGATTGGCGCGTAACACCTAGCCGACTGGCCTCTTTATCCAGGGACTCAATCATCCAGGTGGGGAAATCCACATTCACCCTTTTTTGCTCGTGAAGTACGCGCCTTGCTTTAGACAAATCCAAGTCCGACGTTACATCTTCACCCGCGTCAAACTTTTCGTCGAAATCTTTAGCCTTCATACAAAGCCACCTCTTCCGGTCGAGATCGCCTGACTGAAATAAGGCGAATAACTGGGCCTCGATAGGTAATAACCGCCGACCAATGTTTATCATCAATTTTGCCGATCACCAGAAACCGCGGTTCATCTTGTGTTCTGGCCGGTATCTCCAGCAAATCGGCATCTGCCCATAGAAGTTGAGCCTGATTGAAGTCAATGCCGTGTTTGGCGAGATTGCTTTCACTCTTGGAATTATCAAACTCAAAATCGAACATGGTATATTTATTATATCACTATATTTAAGGCACAAACTTCTTTCGATTTTTCTGAGAAAACCAAACGGCCGTTTGCCTAACAATCAACGGATAACAGTGAACAATGAACGGGGAACGGCCGTTCCCTCCCACAAAACCCCGCTATCCCCCCAACCCATCAACCCGGCAGTTCATACAACTCCACCAGCACCCCGCCCGTGCCCTTGGGATGCACAAAGGCATACTTCTTGCCATCACCGCCGGCGACGGCCGTTTCGTTGATCAGCGGAATCTCGGCCGCTTTCAGCCGCGCCAGGGTCGCGTCAATGTCATCCACCTCAAAGCAGAGGTGATGCAGGCCGGCGCCGCGCTTTTCCAGGTAACGGGCCACGCCGCCCTCCGGGTCGGTGGGCTGCAACAGCTCGATTTCACTCTCGCCTACCGGCAAGAAGGCGACAGCGACGCCTTCTCTGGGCACCTGTTCTACCCGTTCCAGCGACAGGCCAAAAGCTTCTACCCAGAATTTCATCGCGGCGTCTAAATCCGGGACGACAACGGCAATGTGATTCACTTTTTTGATCATGTTTTTCCACCTTGCGATGTGTGTGTATGAGATTGGACCAATCTTGGAGATTGGTCCAATCTACGCGGCTAGAGGTCAAAGTTGGGCTGGTATTCGCCCCATACGGCGCGCAGCGTATGGCAGATTTCGCCGAGGGTGACGTCGTTTTCTACGGCCGTTACCAACAACGGCATCAGGTTTTCGTCGGTTTGGGCGGTATGAGCCAGCTGGCCGCGCAGTTCGGCTACCCTGTCATTGTCGCGCCGGGCGCGGAGGGCCGCCAGACGTTCGCGTTGGGCGGTTTCCACGGCCGGATCAACCTTCATCATCTCGATACTCAACGTCTCCTCTTTTTGCACAAAGCGGTTGACGCCGACGACGGTTTGCTGATTGGCTTCCAACTCTTTTTGGAATTGATAGGCGGCTTCCTGAATTTCGCGCTGGATGTAGCCATTTTCGATGGCGGAAAGCACACCGCCCATCTCTTTGATGGCCTCAATGTAAGCAAAGGCGCGTTTTTCCAGTTCGTCCGTCAGGTATTCGATGTAGTAGGAACCGGCCAGCGGGTCTATGGTGTCGGCCACGCCGCTTTCGTAGGCGATGATTTGTTGGGTACGCAGGGCAATTTGCACCGATTCTTGCGTGGGAAGGGAGAGGGCTTCGTCACGGCCGTTGGTGTGCAGGCTTTGTGTGCCGCCCAACACGGCCGCCAGGGCTTGCAGGGCGACGCGCACCACATTGTTTTCCGGCTGTTGGGCAGTAAGGGTGCTGCCGGCCGTTTGCGTATGGAAACGCAGCCGCCAGCTTTTATCGCTTTGCGCGCCAAACTGATCCCGCATGATTTTGGCCCACATGCGCCGCGCCGCCCGGAATTTGGCGACCTCTTCCAGGAAATTGTTGTGGGCGTTGAAGAAGAAGG
>CALFEW010000563.1 GCA_937958365.1 uncultured Chloroflexota bacterium
GTGCGGCGCAGGGTTGATGTGCGCCGCACCTGCTGCATCACTCACTCTCCGCCGCTGCGCTGACCAGCGGCAGATAACTCCGCCACTGCAACTGCCCCTCAACCCGATAAATAACGCCGCTGCCATGCGCCGCCGCATACAATTCGCCATCAGCCCCTTCGCCAAAGGCGCTGACGTTGGCTTGCAACACCCCCAGAGAAACAACGTCCCAACCCCCACCGCCAACCGCTGACATGGCCCAGAAACGGCCGCTGCAATAATCGGCAAAAATATACCGGCCAACCAGGTCGGGCGATTCACTCCCGCGATACACGTAGCCGCCCGTCACCGAGCAGCCCAGGAAGCTGCTGTTCTCGTAATGGGGATAGGCATGGGCCGGAAAGTCGTAGTTAGCGACCGCGCCGCAGCCATCCAGAACATGAGGTTCGTTGGCCTCATAGCAGCGCCAGCCGTAATTTTCGCCGCCGGGACTGTTGGCCGGTTGGAAATTGATTTCTTCGTACAAAGTCAATCCCACGTCACCGAGGTACAGGTCGCCGGTGGCGCGATCAAAGCTAAAACGCCAGGGATTGCGCAGCCCCACAGCCCAAATTTCGTCGCGCACGGCCGGATCGCTCACAAAGGGGTTGTTGGGCGGGATCACGTAGTTGGTATTGGTGGTGACGCCGGTCACGTCCAGACGCAGAACTTTGCCCAGCAGACTGTCACCATCTTGGGCCAAAGCATCGGGATCGCCAACGCCGCCGCCATCGCCCAGAGCCACGTACAGATAGCCATCCGGGCCAAAGTTCAGGTCGCCGCCGTTGTTGTTCTGGTGTGGCTGCGCCAGGGTGAGGATGGCAAATTCGCTGTCGGGATCGGCCACATCGGGGTCGGCGACATCCACGCTGAAGCGGGCGATGTGGCTGCTGCCATCGAGGGCGGTGTAGGAGACGAAGAAGTAGCCGTTGGCGGCGTAATCTGGATCAAAAGCCAGCCCCAGCAGGCCTTGTTCATAAAAGCCAGTGCCGACCTGGTCTTGAATATCGAGGAACGGGGTGGGCAGCACATCGCCGGCGGCGTCTATGATGCGAATCAGGCCCGGCTGCTCGACGATGAAGAGACGGCCGTCACCGGCATGGGCAATATCGGTAGGCTGATTGAAGCCATCGGCCACATTCACCAGCGTAACGACAAGGTCGCCGATGGCGGACACAGAGTCGGTTGGCGATGGTTGGCCGTTGGCAAAACCGGGCTGGCGGGTGAACAGAATCATGATGGCCGCTGCCACCGCCAGCAAAAGCAGAAAGACGGCGCGTTGGCGCGCCTGGGTTACGGAATGAATCATGGTCAAAACCTCCTTTGCGGTGAGTCATGGACGATTATTGGGCTTAATTGCTGCGCTTCAGGGAAGTATCAGTTAAGCTGTCTAAAAAGGCCAAAATCTGGCCGATTTGCTGATTGGTCAGCGTCGGGCTGGCCGCCAAAAGGGGCGAGAGGGTGCTGAGGATTTGTTCGCGGGTGACCGCTTCGTTTTGCAAGGTGGCGCGTAGTTCGGCTGGCAGGGAACGGCCGTCATACTTTGCCAGATTCGCGGCCGGGTCCAGGTGATGGCGCACCACCTCTTCCAGGCTTTGGTATGCGCCGTTGTGCAGATAAGGGCCGGTCTCCATGACGTTGCGCAGCGAGGGGGTGCGAAAGGCAAAGCGGTCGGCGGGCTGGTTGGTGACGTTGAAACGGCCGTAATCCAGCGGCGCAATCGGCGACGTGCCCGGCCCAAACTGCGGCGCGCCGATGTTATAAAACTGCTGGTCGGTGAACAGGTCGCCCGCATGGCAGCGAGCGCAGCCCGCCGGACCGAAAAACAGCAGCGCCCCCTGTTTGGCCGCCGGAGAGAGGGCCGTGCTGTCGCCCGCCAGGTAGCGGTCCCAGGGGGTATTGGTCAGGGTAAACGCGGCCGTCTGGTAGGCGGCCAGCGCGTTGGCGGCATAGCTGAAATTCATGTCGGCCAACGGCGTGTCCGGGTAGGCGGCGGCAAAAAGGGGTGGATAAGCGGGCAAAGCCAGCAGTCGGGTCATCACCTGCTGCCAGATGAGAGGCATCTGGTCGGGGGCGTTGCCAAAGGCGGCCAGTTCATTTTCCTGGCCGTACACGTCCCGATCAGACCAGGCCAACGGCCGTTCTCCATCGTCCTGGTAATCGGCCGGGCTTTCGCCGGGTTGAATCAGGTAGCCGGCCGTGTTGTACAGCCCGCCGCGCATCTCATGGCGCGAGGCGACGGCCAGCAGTGATTGCACGGCCAGGAGGCTGTCCAGGCCGGCGGGCAAATAGTCACCGGCCGGTGAGACGAAGCCGGTAATGCTGTCGCCGGATACACGGCCGTCCCAGAACAATATTTCCCATCCCGGCAAGCCCCGGTTGGTGAGGTCCGGGGTGTTACGGGGCACAAATTGACGGCCGTCGCCCAATACTCGTTCCGGGCCAACGCCGCTGCCGCCCGTGCCTATCGCCAGGGGCAGCCCGTCGCTCAGGCCAAAGTCAGGAGAGTGGCAGGTGGCGCAGCTTACGTCGCGGTTGCCGCTCAATTCGGCCTCGAAAAAGAGCGCCTGGCCAAGAGCGACCTGGGCGGGATTTTGGGAGGTAACGTCCGTTAGCGGCGACAAACCTTCTTGCTGGACTATCTGGCGTAAAGCGGTTTCAATGGATTGCGCATTGGGTTGAACGGCCGTGCGCCAGCGCGCCAACAACACGGCCAACAAAGCCAGCCCTATCAGGATAACCACAACCACGATACCACGTTTCGGCAACAGTCGGTTTTGCATAATAGGCTTTTACTCTTCCAGGAGGAGGCGGTGGAACCAATCGTCGTCGGTTTGCGGCGTGTAACGGCCGTCTTCCCCATCTGGTCCCAGGCCATGAACCCAATAGACAGGTTGGCCCATCATCGCGGCCAACTGCTCATGGGTCGTACTGGCCATGGGTCCACGTTTACCAGTAGGCATACAAGACTCAGACAAGTCGTCCGGCACACATTCGCGGGGAGCGGGCGACCCATAGGAAAGAAAGTACAAATGCCAGGCGCCATCGTGCCGACAAACCTGATCCAGCAGGCTGCAAAAATCTGGCGCGAGTTCGGCGTAAGCAACCTGGGCTTGAAAATCGGGGATGTCCCCGGCCAGCATCGTCTCTTGCGTGAGCAGTGAAGAACGATACCATTCCACCAACACGTCGCGGGGCAAAAGCCTGTCTATAATTTCCTGGCGGATCACCGCGCCCGTTTCTTGCCCATCAAGGTATGACTTGGGAAACGGAGACCAAAATGGATCGAGCAAGGCCAGGCGGGAAGGCAGTAAGTTCTCAGCGACTTCACCTGTGTCTATGGCGTCTACCAGTTGAGACACCAGACGAACGGCCATCTGATTTCCCAGGGAATGCCCGGCGATGCGAATTTCAGGGCCGGAGAAATCCTGCATGGCCTCCAGGTACGCCTCATAAAACAGTTCGGCGGCGCTGACCGATGGCATACCGTCCGTGTGATAATTTCCAGCCGCGTCACGGTAGCGCATTGCGGCTTCTTCATCGGGCGTCCAGATTTTGTCTTCGGCCACCCACACCAATTCTTCGTCGGCGAAGGGGTGCCAGTAAAAAATGCCGATGTTCCAACCGGCTTCAACCCAGGCGGTCGTCAGGTCCAGATGGTATTCGACATCTCGCTCTTCGTCTTTTATCTCCACCAAAAAGGTGGGCGGGGTAGCCACCTGGTCCGGCAGCCAGCCATGAACGAAGATGATGGTTGGACGGGTGGGGTCAAAGTAGCTGTTGGCTTGGCCTGTGACGGCTGGCTGCGAACGGCCGTTCGTGCCAAACCAAACCAGGCCATAGGCTAACTCGTCATGGGAAACCGTCTGACTTTGCTTCCAAAAAAAAAAAAAAACCGCC
>CALFEW010000564.1 GCA_937958365.1 uncultured Chloroflexota bacterium
CGCGGCGCTCATCCACAAACAGGCCAGCTTGCAGGCGATGAACCCGGAACGGCCATTTTACCTGCTCGACGACGGCCGGCAGCCCATCCCGCCGCTGTTCTACGCCATGCTCAACAAGGCGCTGGCCCTGCCGCTGCTGCCGGAGTGGGCGGGGTATTTGTGGACGAACGGCCGTGGGGAGAAACTCATCACCCTGCTCGATGAAGGGGAGGGGCAGGGCTACGCCGCCTGGCGGGTGCTGCCCGCGCCGGAGAACTGGCAGGCGGTGGTGCAGGCGGGATTGGCGGCGGGGGAGATTCGCTTCTGATAACGGCCGTTATCGCGTATAATCGGGAAAAGTGATCGATTGATGAGGTCTCCTATGACAATCCAATACGTTAGCTTACCCATACCAGAGCATCTTTATCTGCGCTTTGAACAGGCTGCGAAAGCCACCCGACAATCCGTGACAGATGTATTGCTGCACGCTGTCGAGGTGGGCAGCCCTCCAGGATGGGATGATGCGCCGGCTGAATTCCAGGCTGAACTGGCGGCTATTGACCGGTTGGATGACAAGGCACTCTGGCAAATTGCTCGTAGCCAACAGCGGGAAGAAGAGATGAATCGGTACGAGGATTTGCTGCGCAAGAATGCCAACGATACGCTAACGGCCGTGGAACAAGACGAATTAAACCATCTTCATCATGAAGCAGATCGGCTCATGCTGGGTAAAGCCCATGCTGCGGCGCTATTGCGCTGGCGCGGACATCGCCTGCCCCCATCCGAGAGGCTGTAACATCTATGAGCGTTTATCTTTCCGTAGCGCTGCGCCGCCAGTTAGAAGCAGCCGATGATCACTGCTGCGCCTATTGCCAGACCGGACAATTCAACTCCGGTCAGCGAATGGTTCCAGACCATGTTGTTCCCGAAAGCAAGGGTGGCATAACGGAATATGAAAACCTTTGCTTTGCTTGCCGCCTCTGTAACGAGTTTAAGGGTTCGCGTGTCACAGGTATAGACCCGGCGACAGGGCAAACTGTCTCCCTTTATCATCCTCGCCAACAGGCCTGGGCGGAGCATTTTGTCTGGGAAGATAGCGGCACACGAATTCTTGGTATAACGGCCGTTGCCTGAGCGTGCCATTAGCCTGGTATCCACGACTGTTACAAGCGGAGCCAGATGAACGCAATAACTGGCGTTTCGCCCAAATGGTAGCGGCAGTGACGAGGCAATGACGCCAGCCACCTATGAATTGTCGCTTTTCATCTGGGCGCTGAATACGGCAATCGCAACAACCAGAATCAGCCCAGCATATCCGATGACCCAAATCAGATGTGGCAGGATGGCAGTGTGATCCCCGGACAGCGCAGCCCGGGTTGCGTCAACTGCGTGCGCAAATGGCAGTGCGTAAGCCACCGCCTTGAACCCGCTTCCCACCAGGTTCAAATCAAACCAGGTGCCGCTCAACCAGGCGCTGACATTGGTCAGGAGCGCGCCGCAGATACCGCCCACTGCTTTTTCAGACAATACACTGCCCGCCAACAGCCCAATACCAATAAACAGCGCGGCGGTTGGAATCAACGTCACAATTGCCAGCAGGACATTGACGCTCAGAGTCAGGCCCAGAAAAAAGGCGGCGAGAAAGCAAACGATAGTTTGCGCCACCGCCATCGGCAGGAGGGGCGTGATGTAGCCCAGAATAAAATCGGTTGCCGTCAGTGGCGAAGCAAACAAACGCATCAGGAATGATGTGGTTCGGTCTTTGGCTATCAACATGCCGGCGAATAAAGCCAGGAAGGACAGCCCGAAAACGGCGATGCCGGGCGAGAGGCTTTCAATCTTGAACAGGCTGATCGGAATATTGGATTGGATGGCCGATAGTAACAGCAGCACAACGAGAGGAAAGCCAATGCCAAACGCCAATGTTGCCGGCTCCCGGAGGATTTCTTTGCTATTGCGTGAAGCAAAAACCAGCGTTTTCATTTCATCACCTTCGAATCTGTTGCCAACGCGACAAAGGCATCTTCAAAATTATGGGCGCCTGTTGAAGACATCAAGGATTCCACAGTGCCAAACGCTCTCAACCTGCCGTTTGCCATAATACCGATTTCATCTGAAAGCGATTGGGCTTCCTCGAGGTAGTGGGTGGTGAGAATGATGGTCATTTCTCCTTTGAGGTTTTCAATCACCGACCACAACTCGCGCCGGGCAAGCACATCGAGTCCCAGGGTTGGCTCGTCGAGGAACAGGATTTTCGGCTCGGAGATGAGCGCCATGGCAATGCTCAGGCGGCGCTGCCAGCCGCCCGAAAGGATTTTGGCTTTATCGTTTTGTCTGTCAGACAAACCTAGTTTTCCCATAACCTGTTCGGTCCTGTCTTTGGCTAATTGACGGCCGTTTCCATAAACGCCAGCCATCAACTCCAGGTTTTCCCTCACGCTCAGGTTGGGGGCAACGGCCGTTTCCTGGGGCGATAGGTTGATGCTCTTCTTAACCGCCTGGGCTTCAGTCAGGATGCTTTTACCGAGTACGGTGGCGTCACCGCTGGTGGGTTTTGTCAGGCAGGTCAACATGCGAATGGTAGTTGTTTTTCCCGCCCCATTCAGCCCCAACAAGCAGAAAACCTGACCCTGCTTGATGGAGAGAGCCAACGGATAAACAACGGTGCGTTCTTTGAATTTTTTGCTCAAGGCGTGGGTTTCAATGGCAATCATGATTCTTCCTCTGATGATGGTGGCGCTTTCAAGATCGCCTCAGCAAACCTGGCAAGCACTTCTTGTTTCACAATAGCAAGGCCCTGAGTCTCATCTCCCAAGATGATGAGCGTGTCTCCAGGTCGAATGCTGAATATCTCCCGCGCTTCTTTGGGAATAACGATTTGGCCTTTCTCGCCAACCTTTACTGTCCAGGCGTGCTTTCCTTGGGGTGAACTCATAGAAGTTACCCTCCTAGTTAGTAAGTTTAGTATGAAAAGTATGATTAATCATACCAACGCTACGTTATTGAGTCAATAGTCTCCCAGCCTAGCCAGAGGATGTGGTGCTGATAGATAGAACGGAGGTAACTTGTATGTTTAATGGTGATGGGTAATCATAGCGATTATCCCAAATCCATCGCAGAAACTGGGTGAAGTTGGATTGTAACAGAGGCTCAGACCTCGATTGGTAGATTAGCTCCCCAGTTGCCTGCTAACCAAGAGAACGGACGGTATCTTAGGCCCGGAGGCGGCGCGTTTGGGTGACGCTCTCAATCATTTTATTGTGGGCCAGTCTCGACCGGAGATGCCAGCAGTCGTGCGCATCGTGACGGATGCCCTCGATGCAGTGGTACAGCGCCCTATCTGCGGGATGATGAAGAGCAAGGCATGGACGAGTTCAACGGCCGTGCCGAATATCAGTTCCTCTGGCGCACATGGCCAGATAGTCCTCTTCGGCGTCCAGCGCCAGTGCCCCATCGCGCTGGAGATGGCCGAGGTGGAGCGGCTGCGGGTCATAGCCGGGGGGAAACATTTGCGCGCTTTGTGGCTGAGCGGCAGGCGCCGCCGGCGTCGCGGGCGGCGTTGTTGGATTATTACCGGCAGGCGGCGGGGTGAAGGCAGTGCAAGGGGTAGACGCCCCTACTTTTCCCGGTGCATCAGCCAGTTTGCATTGAGAAAGGCAATCCAGAACAGGGCCGCGACGCCCAGCATCGCCCAGCCCATGCCCGGCGTCGTGGCCCACAACCACGTCACGCCTGTTTCGTCGAAGCGAAAGGCAACGAGAAATAAGGTGGCCGCTACGGCCAGCGCCAGGAATAGTTTCTGTTGAAACAGCAAAAACCGGGTCTTTTCAAATGTTTTCATTTCATGCTCCTTTGCCAGAGGTATCGGTACCTCGAAATCAAACGCGGTAGATTGGGATTGCTCGACCAGTTTGGTCAACTGGGGGTCGCCGGCCAAAAATTCCTCGACCAACGTCCTTGTGTCGGCGCTGGCTTCGTTGGCCAGATAGAGGGGCAGCAAATCCAGGATAACATCTCGGGTAATGGTCATGTCAGGCTTCCTCATAGTCGCGGCGCACGGCCGTTAACTTGAGCCGGGCGCGGTGAACCTTTACTTTGGCCGCCGCTTCCGAAATCGCCAGGATGCGGGCGATTTCGGCGTAAGGCAGTTCATACTGGATGCGCAGGATGAAGGCGGCGCGGTCAGTCTCGGATAACTGTTGTAGCTGATGGAAAACGGCCGTCAACGCTTCGCGTCTGGCCAATTGCCCGTCCGGTTCAGGTAAGGGGGCCACCAACGTCTCATCGAGCGCCACTTCTCGTCTGGCGCGGGCGGCCTGTTTGAGATGTAGATTGCGGGCAATGGTGAAGAGATACGCCTTGACCGTTTCGGTGCGAATCTTCTGATTGCCGGCCCAGGCGCGGACAAACGTCTCGGCGGTAATATCGTCGGCGTCGGCGGCGCTGCCGCTGAGCCAGAAGGCAAAGCGGTAGACATCGGGGGCGTACTGTTCGTATAAGTCGTGAAAGGTCATCATGGCTTGTTACAGATAATAGCCACGAACAGTCGAAAAGTTACAACGGCGACGAAACAGGATTC
>CALFEW010000565.1 GCA_937958365.1 uncultured Chloroflexota bacterium
CAACAATCCACTAACAACTACCAGCTATTACGTCCACCGTTGGCGGTGGGCTTCAATGACGTTGGGCAAATTCTCGAATTTTTGCAGTAACCAGTTTAACTGCTCCAGACTGGCCACCTCGGCCACCAGGTAAACGGTGAGCAGGCTGCCGTTGGTGATGGTTTTGGTTTTGGGCGCGGTGATGTGCTGTCCCCGCAGGATACTAGACATCTCGTCCACCAGGCCGGGGCGGCGGTACGCTTTCACGACGATGGGAATGGGGAATCGCTCTTCTTCGCTGCCCCAATCCACCTCAATGAGCCGCTCTTTTTCGGTGATGGCTTCGACTTGCTTGCAATCCTGACGATGAATGGTGACGCCCTGACCGCGCGTGATGTAGCCTACGATTTTCTCTGGCGGGATGGGGTTACAGCAGCCAGCCATCTTGGTATACAGGCCGCTGAGACCACGTACTGTGAGACCTTTGGGTTTGCTGGGTTCCTGGAGTAACGGCCGTAACTCATCATCCGGCTGCAAATTTTGCTTCAGCAGGGCCAGCGCCCCACTGATTTGCGAACTTTGAATGTCGCCGAAACCAACCCTGGCCAGGAACGAATCCACGTCATCATACCTCAGCGCTTCGGCAATTTCGGCCACGGAATACACGTCGCTTAACCCCAGCCGTTTGAGTTCCCGCTCCACCACTTCGCGCCCTTGTTGGATGTTTTGCTCGCGTTCCTGGGCGCGGAACCAGCCGCGAATTTTGCTGCGCGTGCGCGCGCTGCCTGTGTAGCCCAGGCTGGCGTTCATCCAATCCCGGCTGGGGCCGCCGCGCTTGGAAGTGAGAATTTCGACACGCTGCCCGGACTTTAGCTTGTAATCCAGGCCCACCATTTTGCCGTCTACCCGCGCCCCCCGGCAGCGATGGCCCACCTCTGTATGAATTTGATAGGCAAAATCAATGGGCGTGGAACCGACGGGCAAATCAATGACGTCGCCGCGTGGGGTAAAGGCGTAAATGCGCTCGGCCAGAAGTTCGCTTTCAAAGATTTCTGTGTCGGTGGTCGGGTCGCCTACCTCGCGCAGGGCCACCAGCAGTTCGCGCAGGTTTTGGATGCGCCGCTGCACCGAAGCCGTGACCCGCGCGCCATCTTCTTTGTAGGCCCAATGGGCGGCGATGCCTCTTTCTGCTTCTTCGTGCATCCGCGCCGAGCGGATTTGCACTTCCAGGGTATGGCCACTGAGGTTGTCTATCACGGCCGTATGCAGCGACTTATACCCATTGGCCTTTGGCGAAGCGATATAATCGTCAAACTCGCGGGGAACCGGCTGCCACAAACTGTGGACCGCCCCTAAAACCTGGTAACAAAGCGTGCGATCCTCCTCATCTTTTTCCTTGATGTTTTTCTGCGCATAAGCCGCCTTGTCCGCCGGCTCCAGAATCACCCGCAGCGCCTGAACGTCAAAAATCTGCTCAAAACTCACCTGCTTGCGCTGCATCTTGCGCGCAATGGAATAAATGTGCTTGGGACGGCCGGTAACATCCGCCTTGATGCCCATTTCTTTCAGCCGCGCCTCCAAACGTTCTGTTGCCTGGTCAATGCGTTCAGCCCGGCCGGCGCGGCGCTCCGCCAGTTTTGCCGCAATTTCCCGGAATGTGTCCGGCTCCAAATAGCGAAACGCCAGGTCTTCCAACTCCCACTTGAGCTGCCACACCCCCAGCCGATTCGCCAAAGGCGCATAAATGTTCATTGCTTCGCCGGCAATGGCTAACTGCTGCGCTTCGTCGAGCGTGTTCGCTTTCCGCAGGTCTTGCAGACAATCGGCCATACGTATCAAAATGACGCGAATGTCACCCTCAATAATGGTCAAGATCGCCCGCCTGATAGCCTCTACTTTGGCGCTGTTGCCGTCGTCTAATTGATACTGCTTATAAGTTTGCTGTTCAGCATACGCATACAGCTTGTTTAAGCCCAAAATCAGCGAGGTGATTTCTTCGCCAAACGCGCGGCGCAGGTCTTCTTCTTTTTTGTTGGTGTGAACATGCAAAACATCATGCAGCAATCCGGCCACAATGGTAGACGTGTCTACGCCCAGTTGAATCAATATCTGAGCCACGCCCAAATCATGCTCGATGAACAACTCGCCGGAACTGCGTCGTTCACCGGCGTGAGCTTCTTGGGCAAAGGTATAGGCGCGCGCGACCGATTCGGAACCTTTATTTTGCGCCCCTTCAGGTAACAAAGCCAACAAATCTGGCAGCGTCGTGACGACTAATTGAGTCATAGCAGATACAAAAAAACAGGCGACATCCAGATGATGGGTCGCCTGTTCACATGATAGTTAGACCGAAAAATCTATCGGCAAATTCGCCGGAGCGCGCTTTTTTAGCCGTTTGTCGCATCCTCACTATGGGCATCGGCGGCCACATCATTGCTTTTGCCTGGCTCAAGGATAATACGGGCTTGTTCCTGAATGCGGTCGCCGGTGCTGACAACGCGCTGACGAGCGTCGGCCAGGGCATTGTCGGCGCGCTCCAAATATTCCTGGGAATATGAATCGGCCAGTTCACGATAATACTGGACGCGCTCACCGCTGGCTTCGCGTAGCTCCTGGCCTTTACCGACAATTTGCCCGCGCATTTCCTGACCAGATTGCGGCGCAAGGATCAACGCTGTAGCCGCTCCCACCAGTCCACCTATCACAAAGCCAGCCAAAAAAGCGCCAAAATCGCTGTTGTTTTCGTTATCGCTCATTATGTTTACTCCTAGAGATTATTTCAGGTTGTTTTTCGGATTGCCGAATAAAGTTCGCATGCCACGGCGGATGCCGGCGGCATAGCTGCTGGCGGTTGTCATGGGCTTGACGACGTTTTCGCTCATAAAGACGGTTGTGCCGCGCACCATGCCAATTGTTTCATTGGTCCGCTCTAGAATGGGTTTGATCTCAAACTCCAACATATTCACCAGGCGGATAACCATCACCAGCAAAATCATCAGAGCGATGCCAAAAATGCAGGATTCCAGGGCCAGCGCAATAATGAAGATGTCACGCAGGGCTTCGATGGTGGTGGCGTGGTAACGGGCGGCCCAAACGACGAAGGCTGTAAATGCAGCCATTAATACCAGGGCCACAATGACGCCGATGACCACGTAGCGCGTGGGAATGAGCGGTTCATGGGGCGGTTCATAGGACGCCTGGGTGTATTGACCATAACTAACCGGTTGATTGGATAATTCTGTTGACGTTTCTGTGTTCATGTATGTCCCCTAAGTGGAACAAGTATAACATCATTAAAATTGGGATTCAAAATCCGTATTCCGTGTTCCGTAAACGGCTCACGGTTTACGGTTTACGACTTACGGAATACGGTTTACGGTTTACGGGTTACGGCTCTCCTGCCCGGCGAGCCACCAACTGGCAATGAGCGCGATCCAGGCTCCCAGACTGGCGCTGAACAGGTGCAATGCGCCGAGCTTAAATAGTTCAATGTTGATCAGGTCGCCTAAGAGGTGGCCTAACGCAAACCCCATCCAGGCCGCCAGCAGGTAAAGGATGATGCGCCGGGATGGGCCGCCCAGCAGGACGTGGAAACCGGCGCCGTAGGCGGTGGCTAAAAGAAATCCGAGGACGAGAGCTGAAGCGGTTCCGTTCACGATGGCTCCTTGTCGTTGTTGTTGGGCTGGGCAGCGTCGGTGATGATGCCGCCGCCCAGGCATTCGTCGCCGTCGAAGATGACGACGCCTTGCCCGGCGGTGACGCCGATGACGGGTTCAGGGAATGTAACCTGGATACGGCCGTTTCCTTCCCCCTCTTCCTCTACATAGCCATTCACCGGCGTCGCCTTGTAGCGAATCTTCACCTGCACCAGTTGGTCGGGCGGCGGAGGAGCGCCGGCAATCCAGTTCACCTGATGGGCGGTAAGCTGCCGCTGGCCTAACGCTTCGCGTGGGCCAACGATGAGGGCATTCTGACGGCCGTCCTTGCGCAATACAAAGAGCGGCTCCGGCGTAGAAAGGCCCAACCCTTTGCGCTGGCCGATGGTGTAAAAGGGCAGGCCGTCGTGTTGACCGAGGAGACGGCCGTTTTCGTCCAAAATCGGTCCCGGCTGCCCGGCGCGCTGGCTGTATTCGCGCAAAAAGCGGCGATAGTCGCCATCACCCAAAAAGCATAAATCCTGGCTTTCCGACTTGGCGGCTACCGGCAGGTTAAATTTGGCCGCTAACTGGCGCACTTCCGGCTTGGTATAGTCGCCTACCGGGAATTTGACGTGGGCCAGGTGTTCCTGCGTCAGCATGTGCATGACATAAGCCTGGTCTTTGGCGGCGTCTACGCCTTGCCGCAGGCGGTAGCCGTTGGGCGTATGCTCCACGCGGGCGTAATGGCCGGTCGCCAGATAATGGGCGTTCAGAGCCAGGGCTTGATTGAGCAGGTAGGTAAAGCGAATCTGGCGATTGCATTCCAGGCAAGGATTGGGGGTACGGCCGTGTTCGTGTTCGTCAATAAAAAACTGCACGATGGTGCGCCGGAAATGTTCCTGCACGTCCACCACGTAGAAAGGGATGTGCAAGAGGTCGGCCACGCGGCGGGCGTCGGCCATCTGGTCGGGGGTGCAGCAGCGGTTGGTGGGCGCATTGGCGCCGATGGCCGGCTCGCTCCAGAGGCGCATCATCATGCCCACCACTTCGTAGCCCTGCTCCACCAGCAGCGCGGCGGCGACGGAGCTATCCACCCCGCCGCTCATGGCGACGACCACACGATTTTCAACGGTAGAATCTGGCTTAAAAAGAGTCACAAGGTTTTGTGTAAGCTAGATTTGTCCAATCTCAAAGATTGGACAAATCTTGTCATGTCAGGCAAACATCGCTGCCAGTTTTTGCAGCTTAGGTACGATGGCCTGCAATTGTTCCAGGGTGTATTCCACATCTTCCGGCGCGGTCTGTGTCCCTACCGTCAGGCGCAGCCCGCCTTTGGTCCAGGTATCGTCCAGGCCGATGGCTTGCAAGGCGGCGGCCGGTTTGGGATTGCCTGTTTTGCAGGCGGAGCCGCTGCTGGCGGCGATGCCTGCCATGTCCAGGTGCATCAGCAAATCATTGCCGCTGAGGTGACGAAAGGCGAAGCTGGCGTTGTGCGGCAATCGTTCGGTGGGATGGCCGGTCAGGCGGCAGTCGTTTGGGAAGGCGGTTAGCAAGCCGGTGGTCAGGCGATTGGTCAATGCCTGATAATGGCCGGTGCGTTGTTCCAGTTCATCGTTGACCAGTTGCATCGCCGCGGCTGCGCCCACGGCAAAGGGGACGTTGGATGTGCCGGCGCGACGGCCGTCTTCCTGACCGCCGCCCGTCAATGGCGACACCAACGCAACGCCCTGGCGCACAACCAAAATGCCGACGCCTTTGGGGCCGTAAAATTTGTGCGGGGCCATGCTGAGCAGGTCAATCGGTTCGCGGCGCATGTCCCAGCGGCGCACGGCGGCCGCCTGAATGGCGTCGGTGTGGAACAGCGCGCCGTGGGCGCGGGCCAGCGCGCCAATCTCGGCGATGGGTTGGAAGCTGCCGATTTCGTTGTTGGCGGCCATAATGCTGATGAGCGCCGTGTCTGGCCGGATGGCGGCGGCCAGGTCGTCCAGGCGAATCTGGCCGTTTTCGTCTACGGGCAGGATGGTGAGGTCGAAGCCGAAGTGGTCGCGGAGCTGCACGGCCGTTTGCAGCACGGCGCTGTGTTCGATGGCGCTGACGATCAGGTGGTTGCCGGTTCCGTTGGCGCGGGCGGCCCACATCACGCCGCGCAGGGCGATGTTGTCGCTTTCCGAGCCGCAGCCGGTGAAGACAATTTCGTCCGGCTCAGCATGGATAAGGCCGGCGATGGTGGCGCGGGCGTTTTCCAGGGCATCGGCGGCGGAACGGCCGTAACTGTGTGACGACGACGGATTGCCGTAAACCTCAGTCCAGTAAGGCAGCATAGCCGCCATCACCCGCGGGTCTACCGGGGTGCTGGCGCCATGATCCAGATAAATTAACTTTCCAGACATACCTGATCCATTCAAACCAACCTTTTGGAGGTTGGTTCGCTAAACATCCATGATGGGGAAACGCACGGTGAACGTGCTGCCCTTGCCTTCGGTGCTGCTGACTTCGATGGTCCCTTTGTAATGCTCCACGCTTTCTTTGACCATGTACAGCCCTAAACCGGTGCCGGCGATGCCGCGTTCTACGGCCGTTTGCGCCCGGAAAAAACGCCCAAATAAATTTGGCAAACTTTCCTTCGGAATACCAATGCCCTGATCCTTGACCACCACATGCACCCAGCCCGCCTTGTGAAAAGCGTCTACGCGAATGGTCCCCGACATGGTGAACTTGGTAGCGTTGTCAATCAGGTTCTTAAAAATCAGATAGAACGTATCGCGATTGCCCTGAACCGGCGGCAAATCTTCCTCGATGCGCTGGCTGAAAGCCAGCCCTTTTTCTGTCGCCTGGTCGGCCAGCGGCGGCAGCATCTCGTCAAACAGCGGATTCAGCTCAACCGGCTCCGGGCTGCGCTGAAGTTCCCGTGCTTCCAGCTTGGCAACTTGCAGCATCTGGCGCACCATTTTTTGCAGCCGGTCGCTTTCCCGCTCAATGACGCCCAGGAAGCGGTCCGCTTTTTCCTTGTCTTGCGCTTTGCCTTCGCGCAGGAGCCGGGCGTACATCAAAATAGTCGCCAGAGGCGTACGCAGTTCGTGGATAATGCCGTGGAAGAAATCGTCACGCATTCGCTCCACTTCTCGAATCTGCCGTAAATCGCTGAACACAAAAATAATTTCACTGATCTGCCCCACCACGTTGGGAATAGAGGCCCCGCTGATCAGCACCGGGACCGTCTCCCCATCCGGCTGGTAGAGGTCCGTAGCCAGTTGGGGGAATTCGTGATCGGCGGCCAACACATCTTGCCGGAAGGCTTCCAGCGTGCCGGCGCGCAGGCGAATGGTGGCGTTGGCCGATTGCCCGATGATGGTTTTGTCCTCAGCGTTGAGCAGGGTCAACAGGGCGTCGTTGGTGCGGGTGATCAGGCCATCTACGTTGACCGTGAGCAGCCCTTCCGACATGCTGTTGATGATGGTTTCCACGCGCCGTTTTTCAGCGATAACGTCGCTGTGCAGGCGGGCGTTTTCAATGGCCGCCGCCAGCGGGCCACCGATGGCTTGCAGCAGGCGCAAATCGTGTTCGTTGAAATCGCCGCTTTTTTTGTTGATGGCCTGTAATATGCCAATCATGCGTTCTTCCACTTGTAGAGGAATGCAAACCATTGAATTGGTGCGAAAACCGGATTGGCGGTCTACTCTGGCAAAGAAGCGTGTGTCCGAGTAGACGTCGTTGATGATGACGGCCTGGCCGTGTTCGGCCACCCAGCCGGCGATGCCCTGCCCTTTTTTAATGCGCACTGGCGGCAGGTCTACAAACATCGGGCCTAAGAGGGTTTGCACAAAAGTGATGTCGCCACTCGTGGGGTCAATGAGGCCGACGGAGATGGTTTCGACGATGAGGGTGCGGCGGACGGGATCGATGAGCTGCTCGTAGATTTTTTGCAGGCTCAGGGTGGATGTGAGGGCGAAGCTAATGTCCGAGACGACGCCAAATTCGATGTTTTGGCGGTGGACTTGTTGGCGCAGGTAGGCGCGGTCCAAAAAGACGGTGACGTTGGTGATGAGGGGTTCAATATTACCGGTATTCAGCAGACAGTCGTCGTCGGGGTCTATGATGCAGAAGATGCCGGGCGGCGTTACCGGGTCGGAATGGCCGGGAAGCGGCATGGGCACAGCCAGGATGCGTTCGCGGGGCAACTGCCAGAGGGCGCTGCTGACGAGTTGGCCGGGTGGCAGGGAGTATTTGTCCTGGTAAACGGCTTTACCTTTGTTAATGAGCGGATCGAAACTGGCGCGCTGGGGGTCCCAACGCGATTGTTCGATGCCGCCTTGCGGATCGCAGACCCAAACGTCGAAGTAATGCCGCCCGGGGTCGTTGATGCCGACGACGGTTTTTTTGTTGGTTTGTTTGGCGACTTCGGTACCGAGGGTGGCGCAGACGAAGTGGGCGTCGAAGATGCCGGTTAGTTCGGCGGTCAGGGTTTCCCAGAGGTGGTGGATATTGGTTTGGGTAAGTGTGTTTGGGTCTGTGTTCATCAATGGGAAGTCTAATCGTCTGGTGGGGAGTTGGCAAGGGGGAAGGGCTAAATGTCAATGGTCAATGATCAATTGTTAATCGTCAATTGATCGTTGATTGCCGTTTGTGTTCTTGTTTCGGGCTTTCCCGCAATTTGCGCAAAAACCGGCTTTCGTTATAATCCATAGGCTGCCTTGAGGCAGTTTCCCGTAATGTTATGGGTAATTGATTTTTACATCTTACACATACTCGGACTGGAACGGGTGTGCTTGCATTATGTTGTGCCGGGAATTTACGGCCGTATGGCTTCCCCAAAAACCCGTCACCACATATTGGCCTTGCAAGTTCCGCGCCAGATTGAAGAGTATGGAAGAAAAACACAGTTAAAAAGGAGAATACCCCAATGGCCGTTGTTTCTATGAAAGCTTTGCTGGAAACAGGCGTTCACTTTGGTCACCGCACTCGCCGGTGGAACCCAAAGATGAAACCCTATATTTTCACCGAGCGAAATGGTATCCATATTCTGGATTTGCAGCAGACAATTGTTCTTATTGAGGACGCCTATAACCTGGTGCGTGACACAGTTGCTAATGGCGGCGACGTGTTGTTCGTCGGGACCAAGCGGCAGGCGCAGGACACGATTGCTCACGAAGCAGCCCGTGGCCAACAGCCTTATGTCAATGATCGCTGGTTGGGTGGCACGCTCACCAACTGGACGACCATCAGCCAGCGTATCACATACCTGGATAAATTGGAAAAACGCCGCGACGCCGGTGAGTTGGATTTGCTGAAGAAGCGCGAACGGTTGAACCTGGAAAACATAATTGAGAAGCTCAATTTGCGTTTGGGTGGTATCCGTAAAATGCGTGGGCTGCCGGCTCTGATGTTTGTGGTGGACGTGAACTATGAGGAAACGGCCGTGCGCGAAGCCAACATCCTCAAAATCCCTGTCATTGGCGTGGTGGACACAAACTGCGATCCTGACCCCATTGATTACGTTATCCCTTCCAACGACGATGCCATCCGGGCGATCAAACTCATCGTTGGCAAAATGGCCGACGCGGCGCTGGAAGGCCGGGCCATGCGCAAAGATACTCTGGATGAAGCCATCACCGATTACGACAGCTACGCCTATGAAGCGGATTATGATGGCGTAGAAGACATTGACGACGAGGTTCTGTTGGGCGCTTCTACCCTGGCCAAAATCCGCGGCGTAGAAGACGAAGACGTAGATGCTCTCGACGCGATTGACCTGTCTTTTGATGATGATGAAGCCGATACTGACATCGGTGAAGATGAAGAAAACGAGTAAGTAACACATTTAGGAGAATAGTTTAGCTATGAATATCACAGCGCAAATGGTCAAGGAATTGCGCGAAGCAACCGGCGCTGGCGTGTTAGAAGCCAAAAAAGCCCTTGAGGCTCATGATGGCAACTTCGACAAAGCCGCCGATCTGCTGCGCGAAAAAGGCGCAGCGCGCGCTGCCAAACGCGCCGACCGGGAAGCCAATGAAGGCGTTATCGAGCTGTACGCGCATCCGGGCAATCGGGTAGGCGTCCTCCTGGAACTGAACTGCGAGACCGATTTTGTGGGACGTAACGAACAGTTCCGTGAATTGGCGCATAACCTGGCGTTGCACATCGCCGCCATGAGTCCGCGTTATATGAACGTGGAAGACGTTCCGCGTGAAGAGTTGGACCGCGAATTGGAAGTTTTGCGCAACCAGGCCCTGGCCGAAGGCAAGCCGGAAGCGATTGTAGACAAAATTGTCAACGGCCGTCTGACGAAATTCTACGAAGAATTTTGCCTGATGGAACAGCCGTTTATCAAAGACGACAGCATCAAAATCAAAGACATGGTGATGGATGCTATCCGCACCACCGGCGAAAATATCAGAATTCGCCGCTTTGCCCGCTACGAATTAGGCGAAGCGCTTTAATCAAGATTTTGAAAAGGGGCGTTCCTGAGAACGCCCCTTTTTTCTCGCCTTTCTCTCGAGTAAACACAATATGAACGAACCCAAATACAAGCGTATTCTTCTGAAGATGGGTGGAGAATCGTTGAGCGGCGCTGCCGGTTTTGGTATTGACCCTCAACGCGCCGCCGAGGTAGCCCAGGTTATTAAGAGTGTTCGAGATTTAAACGTGGAAGTGGCTGTGGTCATTGGCGCCGGTAATTTGTGGCGCGGCTCGATTGGCATGGAGCATGGCATGGAGCGTTCTACAGCCGACCACATGGGCATGATTGCCACCGTGATGAATGCTCTGGCCTTGCAGGATGCTCTGGAACGGCTGGGTGTGGTGACTCGTGTGCAGACGGCCATTGAGATGCGTATGGTAGCCGAACCCTACATTCGTTTGCGGGCGATGCGTCATCTGGAAAAAGGGCGGGTGGTTATTTTTGGCGGCGGTACGGGCAATCCATACTTCACCACGGATTCCGCCGGCGCTTTGCGGGCTATGGAAATTGGCGCGGATGTGTTGATTAAGGCGACGAAAGTGGATGCCATTTATGACGATGATCCGCAGAAAAATCCGGCGGCCCATCGTTTTGACAAGATT
>CALFEW010000566.1 GCA_937958365.1 uncultured Chloroflexota bacterium
CGGTCATCGCTTACGCCGGCGGCGGCTCGTTGGAAACCGTGCGGCACGGCCAGACCGGCTGGTTGTTTACGGAACAATCGGCGGCGGCGATAATCGCCGCTGTCGAAGCAATGGATGAGTTGGTGTTAGACGGCCGTCTCATCCGCCAACACGCCCAACAATACGACACTTCGGTCTTCAAGCAGAAAATGCAAACCTTCGTGGAGCAAAAAATGACCGAACACCAGCAGCATAAACTGGACGCGCTCCAGGTGAAAGGAAGTTAAGTTGTGGAATTAAAACGGTATTGGACCGTGTTAAAACGCCGGGTCTGGCTCATTCTCTTCCCGGCAATGATCGTGACGGGCATCGGGATGCTCACGTACAAAGCGCCATCGCCGGTGTACAACGCGGGCGTGCGCTTCCTGGTGGCCCAAGAGCCGGGCGAAGGCGCGACCACCGCCGACGAACAGCGTTATTACAACTGGCTCTCGTCGGAATACATCGTCAATGGTTTATCGGATTGGGTGACGGGCGGCGAATTTGCGACGGCCGTTAGCCAGGAAATGGCCCAGGACGGTTTCAACGTCACGCCACAATCCGTCCAGGGAGCGCTGGCCACCGACAACGTCCGCAGTATGCTGCTGATTTCGCTCACTTATGGCGACACGCGCATCGTGACGCCCATGATGAACGCCGTCATCGCGGTGCTGACGGAACAAAACAGCGCCGCGCTGCCACAATTGGGTGGGGAAACGGCCGTACTCGTCCAGCTAGACCCCATCGTCGTCAACCAGATTCCGGCCGGCATTCGCAGCCAGTTGGATTGGCCGCTGCGGGCAGCCATTGCCCTGGCCGCCGGACTGGGCCTGGCGCTGCTGGTGGAATACCTGGACCCATCCGTAAGGGACAAACGGGAGATTGAAAGCCTCGGCTTGCCGGTGCTGGGCGAAATCCCGAAAAAGTAGTAGAGGAGATAAATCGTGGAATTACGTGATTATGTGCGTATTTTGCGCCAGCGAGGCTGGGTGATTGTGGTGATGGCGGTGTTAACGGCCGTTGCCGCCTTCGGCTTCAGCAAAATGCAAACCGAACTGTTTGAATCCAACGTCAAAATGCTCGTTCTGCCCTCGCGCACCGACTTTGGGCAGGCGCAGGCCGCCAAAGAGCTGCTGCGCAGCTACGAACAGTGGCTCTACAGCCGTTATCGCGCCCAGGCCGTCATCAATGAACTGCAACTAGACATGACCGCCGACGCCCTGCTCGGCGACATGAAAGTCGCCTCCGACAATTCCAGTTTTGTCATCCAGATGACCGTGGAAAACAGCGACCCCAACCTGGCGAACGACATCGCCACCGCCTGGGGCAACCTGCTCATCCAATGGGTGAATGCCAACAACGACAAATTGCAAAAAGAAGATCGCATCACCGTCGAATTTCTGGACGACCCGCAAGCCGGGCTTTCCCGGCCCAATACCAAAATCAATACGGCCGCCGGGTTTGTCTTTGGCGCGCTAATCGGCGTCATCGTCGTCTTTGCCCTGGAATGGATCGAGTCGGGCGTGGTGCGCCGCACGGAAGACGTAGAACGCTACCTGGACATCCCGGTCATCGGCAGCATTCCCAATCAATAAAGTTGTTAGCTATAAGCTGTAAGCCAGAAGCTAACAACTATCAACTATCAACTAACTGCTAACCAGTGTGATTTATGAACTTGATAACCCTGACAGACCCTCGTTCGCCGGTGAGTGAAGCGTACCGGACGTTACGGACAAATCTATCGTTTTACAGCCTGGACAACCCGCTGCGCAGTCTGGTGGTCACGTCGCCAGCTTCGGGCGAAGAGAAGAGCGTGGCGGTGGCTAACCTGGCCGTGACGATGGCCCAGAGCGGCCGCCGCACGGTGCTGGTGGATTGTGACTTGCGACGGCCGTCGCTGCACACCTTCTTCAAACTCAGCAACGAAAGCGGCCTGACCAGCATGATCCTCAAAGAGGGCGCCACGCCGCCGCTGCAAACCACCAGCGTCGAAAACCTCTGGCTGCTGGCTTCCGGCCCCAAACCACCCAACCCGGCCGATTTGCTCGGTTCGCGCAAAATAGACCAGCTCATCGCCGCCCTCACCAAAGAGTACGACATCGTGCTGTTTGACGCGCCGCCGGTGATTGCCGTGACGGATGCGGCCGTTCTGGGCGCAAAGGTAGACGGCGTGCTGCTGGTCATCAGCGCCGGCAAATCCCGCCGTGATCACGCCGAACGGGCCAAAGAAACGTTGGAGAAGGCTAAAGTGCGCATCATTGGCGTGGCCCTGACCAACGCGCCCAAAGACAGCGGCATGGATGGTTATTACGAGTAGGGGCAAGCCGGTGGCTCGCCCCTACAAGTTGTTTCGTCAATTTTGCCATGCAATTGCCAACCGCCAGTTCGCCGGATAAACCGTTCGGAGTAAGCCGCAAAGAGTGGGGGATCGCGCTGCTGGTGGGAGTGCTGCTGGCAGGCGTTACGGCCGTTCCCTACCTGCTCGCCACCCTCACCACCCAACCCGGAACCGTCTTCACCGGCACCCTGATGAACCCCGAAGACAGCCAAACCTACTTCGCCAAAATGCTGCAAGGCTACGACGGCCGTTGGCTCTACACCATCGTCTTCACCGCCGAACCCCACGATCCCGCTTTTTTGGGCGGCTTTTACATTTTCCTGGGCCATCTGGCGCGCTGGACCGGGCTGACGATAACGGCCGTGTGGCATCTGGCGCGGGCCGTGTCTGTGCTGCTGCTGGCGCTGGCCGTGTACGGCTTCACCGCCTATTTTGTCGCCGACCGGCGCGTGAGGATGACGGGGTTTCTGACGGCCGTGTTTGGGGCCGGACTGGGCTGGCTGCTCTTTTTGCTCAACCAACCTTACTGGCTGGATAACTTTCCGGTGGATTTCAAAATGCCGGAAGCCCACCTCTTTTTCAGCAGCCTCACCTTCCCCCACATCATCCTCAGCACCGCCCTGCTGCTGGCAAGTTTCTGGGCGCTGCTCCAGGCGTTTGCCCACAAAGACGGCGGGCGCGGTTGGGCTTTTGCCGTTCTGGCTTCGGTCATCAACCTCAGCCTGAGCGTGCTGCATCCGCTGCTCGTTTACCTGATTGTGCTGACGTGCAGCCTGTACTGGCTGTTCCTGACCATTCGGGCGCGGCGCATCCTCTGGCGCGAGGGCTTTTTGCTGGCCGCGTCGCTGGTTTTACCCGGCCTGCTGAATCTCTATTACGGCTACAACCTGCTCACCAACGACGTGCTGCGCGGCTGGGACGCCCAGCGCGAAAGCACCATCTCCCCACCCTGGCCTCACTGGCTGCTGGCCTATGGGCCGCTGCTGCTGCTGGCCGGGCTGCACGCCTATCATCAATGGCGCAGCGGCGAGAAGATGTCGGCGCGCTGGCTGTTTTTGTGGACCTGGGTGCTGGCGGCGGCGCTGCTGATCTACGCGCCGCTGAGTTCGCAGCGGCGCTTTGTGCAGGGAGTTCACGTGCCGCTTTCGATTTTGGCGGCGGCCGGATTGGTGGAAGTGGCGCTGCCCTGGTTATGGCAGACACGGCCGTTTCGCGCCCTCCTCACCCACGACCGTTATTCTGAACTGGGCCTGACGCGCTTTTTCATCGCCCTGTTTCTGCTGGTCATCAGCCTGTCGAATTTGTACGTCTTCGCCAGCGTCTCCACTTCGGCCATCATCCAGCAGCCCGACCCGCTGTTTCGGCCAGAAGATGAGGTAACGGCCGTGCAGTGGCTGCGCGACAACGGGGAGCGTACGGCCGTGGTGCTGGGCGATTACCAGACCGGCAATTACGTGGCCGCCCATGCCGGCAACCAGGTGGTCTTGGGCCACTGGGCGGAGACAATTGATTATGAAGGGAAAACGGCCGTGGTCGCCGACTTTTACGATGCCGCCACCGCCGACTCGTGGCGGCGCGATCTGCTGGACCGAAATGCAGTCGGCTACGTCTGGCATGGTCCCCGCGAACGCGCCCTGGGAACCTTCAATCCCCAAGACGCCGATTACCTGCACCCCGTCTACACCCAGGGAGCCATCACCATCTATCAGGTTGACAAGCAGCCATGAACACTCCACAATTGCCACCAAACAAGCGGTTTATTGTCAGATTTTTAGAAAGCTAACCATCGTATAGTGCCAAAGAACACAAACTCTGGCATCGTTCACAATTTCTTTATAACTTCGTTCCTTTGTTTCTTTTTAATAAATTCTTCTCGAAGGAGCTAACATGAAAGGTCTGATTCTCAGCGGGGGCAAAGGTTCTCGCTTATACCCACTCACTTATTCCAACGCCAAACAACTCATCCCCGTCGCCAACAAGCCCGTCTTGTTTCGGGTGATCGAAACCATACGAGACGCCGGCATTACCGACATTGGCATCGTCGTGGGTGACACTGCCCCAAAAATCATCGAAGCTGTGGGACGCGGCGGCCGTTGGGGCGTAAAGATTTCTTACATCGAACAAAGCCAACCGCTGGGTCTGGCCCACGCCGTTAAAATCTCCCAAGATTTTCTGGGCGACGACCGCTTTGTGATGTTTCTGGGCGACAACGTTATCGAAGGTGGCATCAGCCCACTGATCTCGCAGTTCGCCAGCAGCGAATGGAACAGCCAGATCGTCCTGACGCGCATCGAACATCCCGAACAATATGGCGTCGCCGAACTAGGCGACAACGGCCAGATCGTTCGCCTGATCGAAAAACCGAAAAATCCTCCCAGCGACCTGGCCCTGGTGGGCATTTACATGTTCGACCACCACATCTTCCAGGCGGTAAACGCCATTTCGCCCTCCTGGCGCGGCGAATTGGAAATTACCGACGCCATCCAGTGGTTGGTAGACAACCAATTTGTCGTCCACCCATACATTCATCGGGGCTGGTGGATTGATACCGGCGCGCCCGGTGACATGCTGGAAGCCAATGACCTGGTTTTGGAAGAGATTGATTACGAGATTGAGGGTTACGTAGACCGGGACAGCCAGGTAGGGCGACGGGTGACTATCCAGCGCGGCGCGGAAATTATCAACAGCGTGGTGCGTGGCCCCTCCATCATTGGTGAGAACACGCGCATTATCAACAGCTACGTTGGACCATTCACCAGCATCGGCCACGATTGTCAGATTGAAAACAGCGAAATTGAGCATTCGATGGTCCTGGAAAACAGCCAGATTAAAGACATCGGCACGCGCATCCAGGAGAGTCTGATCGGCCGTAATGTGATCATCAGCCGCTCACCCATCAAACCCAAAGCGCTCAAACTCACCGTCGCCGATCACAGCCAGATTGGCATACTTTAAGAATAGTCTGTTCGTCAAGTAGTCAAAGACACTCTCGACCCCAAGACGACAAGACTACTCGACTAACCCAGGAGATTGATTTATGGCCGACTTTGCGCCATTTGCCGAGCGGATGCAGGCTGCCCGCCAGCCCAGAGTGTTTATCGAGACGTGCGCTGATTATTACGCGCAGTTGGCGGAAGGGCGTACTGGACTTATCGCCGAAGCGGAAATTGAACCGGTTAAGAAGCTGCCGGATATGGAGAGCTTTCCGGCCAAGCAGGCTTTGTTGGGGAAACGCGCGTTGGCGAAAACGGCCGTTATCAAACTCAACGGTGGTCTGGGAACCAGCATGGGGTTAGATCAGGCCAAATCCCTGCTGCCGGTCAAAAACGAACTTACTTTTCTAGACATCATCGCCCGCCAATCCATCAAGTCCAACGTTCCCCTGACCTTGATGAACAGTTTTGCCACCGAACAGGATTCTTTACGCGCCTTACAATATTACAACGACCTCAACAAACGGTCGCTGCCGCTAAGTTTTTTGCAGCACAAACAGCCCAAAATTGTCCAGGCCGATCTGTCGCCGGCCATCTGGCCGCAAGAACCAGACCTGGAATGGTGTCCGCCCGGCCACGGCGACATTTACACCGCCCTGATCACCCGTGGAACCCTCAGCGCGCTTCTTTCCCAGGGCATGGAATATGCCTTTGTCTCTAACGCCGACAACCTGGGCGCAGTCATTGACCTGAGCATTTTGGGTTACATGGTGGAACACAACATCCCCTTCCTGATGGAAGTGGCCGACCGCACCGAGATGGACAAAAAAGGCGGCCATCTGGCCCAACGCCCCGACGGCCAGCTCTTGCTGCGCGAATCGGCCCAATGCCCGCCGGAAGACAGCGACTCGTTTCAAGACATCAGCCGCCACCGTTACTTCAACACCAATAATTTGTGGGTCCACCTGCCCTCGCTGCGCCAGCTTATGCTGACGCGCAACAACAAATTGGGCCTGCCCATGATCCGCAACAGCAAAACCGTAGACCCCCGCGACCCCAACTCTACGCCGGTTTACCAATTGGAAACGGCTATGGGATCGGTCATCGCCATTTTCTCCGGTTCCCAGGCGGTGCGCGTGCCTCGCAGCCGCTTTGCGCCGGTCAAAAAGACCGACGACCTGCTGGCCGTGCGCTCCGACGCTTACAGCCTGACAGGCGATTTCCACGTCATCCCCAACCCAGACCGCGTCTACCCGGATTTGTTGGTAGACCTGGATCCGGCGCACTACCAGTTTGTCAACGACCTGGACAAGCGTTTTCATTTTGGGCCGCCGTCGCTGGTAAATGCCCGCAGCTTCACCGTGCAGGGAGATTTCCGCTTTGGTAAGGACGTGGTATGCAAAGGGGATGTGCGCCTGATCAATGAGTCGGGCAAGCGCAAGCTCATTGCGGACAATACCGTACTCGAGGGGGAAATCCGGTACACGTAGCTGCCTTGAACCGAAGTCCATGACCCGCGTATTTGCCAGAGGCAGCCTCACGGATGACCGTTTACGGATTACGGATTACGGATTACGGATTACGGATTACGGATTACGGATTACGGATT
>CALFEW010000567.1 GCA_937958365.1 uncultured Chloroflexota bacterium
TGCGCTGCCGCTGGCCACCGGACAATGTTTGCCCGCGCTCACCCACGATGGTGTCGTAACCCTGCGGCAGGTCCATGATGAATTCGTGGGCTTCGGCCAGTTTGGCTGCCGCAATGATTTTTTCCATCGGGGCGTCGAACGTGCCGTAGGCGATATTTTCGTGCACTGTGCCATGAAACAAGAACACGTCCTGGCTGACAAAGCCAATCGCTTGCCGCAGGTCGCCCAACTGTAGCTCCCGCAGGTCACGGCCGTCCAGCAAAATCTGGCCGCCGGTCACGTCGTAAAAGCGCAGCAGCAGCTTCATGAGGGTGCTTTTGCCCGCGCCGGTGGCCCCGACGATAGCCGCCGTTTCCCCGGCTTTGATGCGCAGGGATAGGTTTTGGATGACGGCTGGGTAGTTGGCGGGGGCACGGCCGTTGCGCCCGGCGCCATAAGTAAACGACACGTCTTGCAACACAATTTCACCGGTAACGGCCGTTACCGGCAGCGCCTCCGGCCCGCCAATGATTTCCGCCGGCGTATCCAGCAAATCCATGACACGTGAAGTGGAGGCCATCGCCCGTTGATACAGGTCCAGCGTCTCGCCCAGGCGCGTGAGCGGCCAGAGCAAACGCTGGGTCATAAACACCAACACGCTGTACACGCCCACGGCCAATTCCCCTTGCAGCACCAATCGCCCGCCAAACACCATGATGGCGATGAAGCCGCTCACGATTACCATGCGAATCAAGGGGACAAAGGCGGCGCTTAGCGCGATGGCGTCCTGATTACGCCGGCGATATTCGTTGCTTTCCTGCCGCACGCGCTCGAGTTCGTGGCTTTCGGCGGTGAAGCTTTTGATGGTGGCGATGCCGCCCAGGTTGTTGGCAAGCTGGCCGTTGAGCACGCCCACCTGTTCGCGCACGCGCATGTAGCGCGGCGCCAGCCATTTCTGGAAGCGAATGGAACCCCAGATGATGATGGGCATGGGCAGCACTGTCATCCAGGCGACGGTAGGCGCGGATACCATAAACATGCCGCCAATGACCACGATGGTGGTGATGAGCTGGATAATCTCGTTGGCCCCAATGTCCAGGAAGCGTTCGAGCTGGTTGACATCGTCGTTGAGGACGGCCATGAGGCCGCCGCTGCTGCGTTCTTCAAAGAAGGCCATGTCCAAATGCTGCACGTGGTCATAGGCATCCAGGCGCAGATCGTGCTGAATGGTTTGCGCCAGGTTGCGCCATTGAATGGCGTAGAGGTATTGGAAGAGGGATTCTAAGGCCCAGATAACGGCCGTTAATACCCCCAACACCACCAACTGGGTCATCACGTTGGGGATGCCCAGCCGGGACAGAAAGGAATCTTGCTGCTGCACCACCACGTCCACAGCCACGCCGATGAGGACCGGCGGGGCCAGGTCGAAGATTTTATTGAGAGTGGAGTAAATGGTGGCAATGGCCACCGTGCGGTGATGGTCGTGGGTATACTGCCATAAGCGGCTTAGCGGATGTTGTTCATTCTTGTTCATAAGGTATCTATCCTGATAGTAAGTTTGAAAGATAATACCGCAAAAGGAATGCCTTGCCAGTTGGCAGACAATGACGGCCGTTTTCGGCTAGAATGTAATTGTGGTTTTGTGGGTATCCAGGCTTGTCGCGTATGGCGCGGTACGGCCGTACCCGGTGGAGATAACCATGTCAGTGGAAAAATTGGTTGAGGGGAATAATGGTTTTGGGTTCGCGCTGCTGAACCATTTGTGTAGGGAGGAACCGGCGAAGAATGTTTTTATTTCGCCGGCGAGTATTGCGCTGGCGCTGGCGATGACAGGCAATGGCGCGGATGACGCAACGGCCGTTGCCCTGCGCCAGACCTTGCAATGGGGCGCTATGTCGCAAACGACGGTTAACCAGATGCTTCAGCTTCTCTGGCAGTCGCTGCGCGCCGCCGACCCGCAGGTGCAGTTGGCTATGGCGAATTCTTTGTGGGCCGAACCGAAGTTTCCGTTTGCGGCCCAATTTTTGCAGCAGGTTACGCAGCATTATGCGGCCAAAATCACCAATCTGGATTTTTCCGATGACGAGGCTGCTGCCGCGGCGGCGAAGGTGATCAACCAGTGGGTGGCGGAACAAACGCGGCAAAAAATCACCGACTTGCTGTTACCGGCCGATGTGCTTGAGGCGGTCCTGGTTCTGGTGAATGCCATTTACTTCAAAGGGCAATGGCAGGCTCAATTTGCCAGGAAAGCCACCAAAAATGGCAAGTTCTACCTGACAGGTGGTGGTACCAAAACGCTGCCGATGATGCAGCAGACGGGCGAATTTGCCTACGTCGAAACGCCAGATTTTCAAGGTATCAGCCTGCCGTTTGGCAACGGCCGTTTCCGAATGGTGATTCTGCTGCCCGCGCCTCAACTGCCTTTGCCCCAGCTGCTGCGCGATCTGACGCCGGAAGCCTGGGGGCGAACCGTTGGGCGGCTGCGATACGCCATGTCAACCGGAACCATCATCCTGCCGCGCTTCAAGGCTGCCTATAAGCGCAGCCTGCTGCCCGACCTGGTGAAATTGGGGTTCTCTGCCAATTGTTTCCCCAACATGTCGGCGACCGGCGAGGCGTTGTTTATCAGCCAGGTGGTTCATGAGGCGGTGCTGGAAGTGAACGAGGAAGGGGCGGAAGCGGCGGCGGCGACGGCCGTTGTGATGTCAAGAAGTATGCCTTCGCCACCTTTCCGCATGGTTGTCGAACGGCCGTTTCTTTGCGCCATTCAGGATGAACAGACCGGCATTGTTTTGTTTATGGGGGCCATTTACGAACCAACCTGATCGCGCAACGAACAAATTCCTGTCTGCGTATAATAATTGAGAACTGTGCAACAAACGGTTTGTTTATTGTGTAGATCCACCCACAGCCGTTCCCAGCAATTGGGGCGGCGGTGAGGTGATTTGCCAAACAGGAGTACGAATGAACAAGCGTCAATTGTGGGTCAGTGTCGTTGTCTTGGTGGGGCTGTGCTTAACGATGGGCGTAACACAAGCGCAGGAAAAATCTTACAGCGCTGAACGGTTCGACGTAGACGTAACCGTTGAAGATAGTGGAGCCGTGCTGGTTACGGAAACTGTCGTCTTTGACTTTGTCGGCGGTCCATTCACCTTTGTCTTCCGTGAATTGCCTACGGACCACACTGACGGGCTGCAAATTCTCAGCGCCAGTGTGGATGGCGTGCCCTATGGTACAGGCACGAACGCCGGGCAAGTTGAGGTGACGGGGAATGATCCTCTGCGGGTTACCTGGCACATAGAGGCCACCAGCAACGCCACGCGCACCTTTGCTCTAACGTACCGGGCGCAGGGAGTGGTGCGCCAGGAAGCGGATTCTGACGCGCTGCTGTGGCAAGCCTTGCCGGACGAATATGAGTATACGATTGGGCAAAGTGCAACGGCCGTTCACTATCCCCCATCCACCCATCTCATCGCCGAACCCAAGATCTACGCCGGTGAGGCGCAAATCAGCCAGGAATCCGGCACGGTAATGTTCCAATCGGCCAATTTGTCGCCCAATTCGCCGCTGGTGGTGGGACTTTCCTTTGCGCCGGGCAGCCTGATTTCCACGCCGCCAGCCTGGCAAGTAACCGAACAGGCCCGCGCCGCGGAGCGCGCCGTTCAGCAGGGCCAGATGCCTTACTGGCTTGCTCTGGCTGCGCTCGTTTTTGTGGGGGGCCTGGGCAGCTTCACGATCTATTGGCAGCGCAATCGTGTACCCGGCCAGGCGAGCAAGCAAACCATTTACAATCCGCCCGGCGATTTGAAACCCGGGGCCGCCGGCGCTATTACCGCGGGAACGTCTGGTCCCACCTGGGCCAATGCTTTAGGCACGATGTTTGATCTGGCTGACCGGGGGCTGCTGCGTATTGACGAACTGGCGGAGAAGAAGTGGTATCGCCAGCATGATTTTGTGGTGCAGCTTGTAGCCAAGCCCTCTGGTCTGCTGCCCCATGAGCAAAGCTTGCTGGATTTGCTTTTTGAAACCAAAAAAGGGCGTGTGGATCAGGTTCGCATCTCCGAACTAAACGGACGAGTGACGTCGTCGCAGTGGAGCAAGTATAAAAAAGCGATGCAAAACGAAATGGAGTTGGCCGGTTATTTTAGCGACAAGCGGAAGCAAGTGCAGCGAAATATATTGGTCATAAGCGCCATTTTGATGATTGTTGGGGTAGCCGGTTTATTCCTGACCGGCGTATCGAGCAACGTGATCGGGTTTGGTCCGCTGATGGTGGCTGTGACCGTGTTTGCCCTGGGGATAGTGGGATTGATCATGGGCGTATCGCTTTCGCTGATGTCAGACGTGGGAGCGGAAACGGCCGTTGCCTACAAAGCCTTCGCCCAACATCTGAAAAACGTCACCAAAGGCAAAGAAGCGGTCAGCCACCCCGATATGTTTGAGCAATACCTGGCGTATGCGGCCAGCTTTGGTCTGCTCACTGAGTGGGCCAAATACTTTGAAAAAGCGGGCTGGAACAAGCTCCCGCCTTATTTCCACGTTCTCTCCACCACAGACGATGGTAGTTTTATGGCCGTTTTTATCGCCATGTCGGTGGCGACCTCGTCTTCAGGTGGCAGCGCGGCCGGTGCGGCGGGGGCCGCCGGAGCCGGTGCGGCCGGCGGTGGCGCCAGTGGAGCGGGATAGTTAGGAGTTGGGAGTGGATAGTTGGGAGAGGTCAGCGGACAAGGCCGCTGACCTCTTTTTTTATGAGAGTTGATCAGGTAACGGCCGTTGCGGATCATATTTTTGGCCGTTGGGCAGTGTGGTTTTCTCGTTCAGGCGGGCGGTTTGTAGGGTAACGGCCGTTACTTTGGCCCCGGTAAGGTCTGCCCCCTCTAACTTTACGCCGGTTAGATTGGCTTTGGTAAGGTCCGTATTCTTTAATTTTGCGTCGGTCAAATCGGCTCGCGTCAGATTGGCCTCAGACAAATCAGCCGATGTCAGGTCAGCCAGGATGAGATTCGCGCCGACAAATTGAGCTTTCTGGGCTTTCAGCCTTTTCATCTTCGCACTGCGCAGCAGCGCCCGGCTGAAATCACTTTCTTTGGCGTTGCATCGGGTCAATTTAGCATATGGCAACTGCGCCCACTGCAAGTTGGCATAAGAAATGTCAATGCCTTGTAATTCGGCGGCATCCATTTCGGCAGCCATGAAGGTGGCATGGGCGGCAAATGTCTCCTGCATTTGGGCGCGTCGCAAATCGCTGCGCTCCAGGTTGATACCGCTGAGACTGGTCTTTGCCTTAGCCAGGCTTTGAAAGTCGGCGGCGTAAAGATTGCAGCCAAACAGGTCTGCACCGCCCAAATCTGCGCCCTGCCAACGAGTGCGGCTGAGATTAGTGAGCCGTAAGCTGATACCGCGCAAATCGGCGCTGTCCAGATTAGCGCCACACAAGACGACTTTGGGTGCGTCCAGGGCGATCAACTGTTTTTCGGCCAGAAAGTGCAACACGCGGCACTTTTGTGATGGGTCGACGTGTTCAAGTTGGGAGAGAGTC
>CALFEW010000568.1 GCA_937958365.1 uncultured Chloroflexota bacterium
GGTTGACCAATTGCTTACGGCTGAAAACGAACCAGCTCCAGGCGGCGACGACAAGCGTGAAGGAAGAGGCCATGCGCGTCCAGATGGGCATCCGGTGGCTGTAGGCGTCGTCTGGCGCGCCGAAGAGGAAGCCACCGAAGAGGAAAATTGCCCAGAGCGCCGCCAGCGCGACAAGCCAGAGGCGTTGGGATGAAGACAAGAAAGGGTTGTTGCGTTTCAAGTACGTTCCTCCAATTGCGTTGATTTCTCTCAAACGGCCGTGTCATGGGCTTGCGCAAGGGGACAGGCGTCACCAGCGACCCAGGCGAATCCGGTCGGTGAGCATGGCGGCGGCCAGGCCAATCAGTGGGTCTTCGCGCCAGGTGGCGTTGCCGGTGAAGCAGCCATCCCAGCTGGCTCCTTCAGCTAACTGGCAGAGGTTAGCGATGATGCGGGCCGAAGTGTAAGGGAGCGCTACACCCAATTTCATTGTGTTCATGAGATTCATATTTGCTCCTCTGGCGATTGTTTCCAGGTCGTTTTCGCTGTTTACAAACAGATATCTACGGCTTCGTAAATGACACGACACCGGGCAAGACCGCAGTCTCATCCAGATGGCCGCCAGCTTCAGCCTGCGCCAGAACGGCGAGAATTGTCTCGGCCAGCGACCGGGCTGCGGCGGCACTCAGTTCCACTGAGACCCGCGCGCCCAAGCCCTGCGCTTCGTTGACAAAATCAATGTTCAGCGCATGTTCCAGCGGCACGTGAAAGGGATGGTCATAGGAAACGTTCGCCTGCCGCAGCGGGAACCAGCCCCCGGCTCCTTTACCGCTGCCGTCAATGGTCGCTTGCTGCACAATCATCGTACACATCATCACACTCCTGTTTGGTCCTGGGATTGGGCAACCCGCCGAAGGGTTTTGTCCCCGGAACGGCCCACTTCTCCGGGATTTCCTTAAACCTCCGTACCCAGATGTTTTTCCAGAAAGGTAAAAATCTTCTGCCAGCCATCAACCGCCTGTTCCTGCCGGTAGTTGGGTCGGTGGTAGTAGAAAAAGCCATGCCCGGCGTTGGGATACATGTGGAATTCGTATGGCTTGCCATGTTTTTGCAGTTCTTGTTCGTGGCGGGCCACTTGCTCAGGTGTGGGATTGTGGTCTTCAGCGCCAAAGAGGCCCAGCAGCGGGCAGGGCAAGTCGGCGGTGTAATCGAGAGGAGCCATAGGGCGTTTGGGTGACAGATCTTTCGGGGCCATGACCACATGCCCGCCCCAACAGTCCACCACGGCCGTAAAACCGGGGATGCGACAGGCGGCCAGGTAAGCGTGGCGGCCGCCGGAACAGGTGCCAAACACGCCAATGTTGCCGTTCAGGTAAGGCAGGGATTGTAAATAGGCCAGAGCGCCGGCCATATCGCCCACCGCCTGGTCATCGGCCACGCCGCCTTCGGCCCGTACTTTGACGGCGACGTCTTCCGGCGTGCCGTGCCCGGCGCGGAAATACAGATTTGGGGAAAGGGCAGCGTAGCCGTGGTGGGCGAATTTGCGGGTGGCTTCCCGATACCACTCGTCCCAGCCGGGCATGTGGTGGATGATGACCATGCCTGGGAAGGGGCCGGGGCCTACAGGACGGGCAAAATAGGCGTTGATAAGGTCGCCATTCATTCCGGGAATCATGATGGTTTCGGCGAGCATGCCTTCGTACATATCTGTCTGGTACATAACTGCCTCCTCAAACAAAGCAGGGTTTTTCAAAAGTCGGCGGTAGCCGCGAAATCCTTTTCGCGCTCTCGAGTGGGGCACAAACGCGATTAGGAAATCGCGCCTACAAAACGGACTACTGAAAACCCTGTCAAACAAAGGGAGACGATTGCCCTTCATCGTTTAGTTTACCACCGTTGTGGTTTTTGTTCAGCCGATCCACTTCGATGAGCAGCCGCACAATGCCGCCTTTGCCGACGCTGGGCTGCAGTCCGTCAATGAAGAGAAGTTCCATACAAGGACTGTAGCGGAAAAGGGGGATGTTGCCAGGGGAAAACGGCCGTTGCCCTTGCCTGCCCTATTCGTTGGCGGCCATCACCTCTTGCGCGGCGCGCAGCCCTGAAAGATAAGCGCCATGCACCGTGCCGAAATAGCGTCGTTCCGTCGCCTCCCCGGCAAAGAATAGCCTCCGCCCCACCGACCGCGCCAGGTCGTCGCGCATGGAGGGCGTTGACCCCAAGGCGTTGAAGGAGTAAGAGCCGTAGGCAAAGGGATCGGCCGCCCAACGGGTGATCTG
>CALFEW010000569.1 GCA_937958365.1 uncultured Chloroflexota bacterium
GGTAGAATTGTGAATGGTGAACGCTGAATTGTGAAGTTGGAAGAGACGTCTCTTCACTTCATACTTCACAATTCACAATTCACAATTCACAATTCCCGAGGTCTTCATGCAAGAACTTTCCCATCTCCTCAACAACATTCCCTCCTCGCCCACGCTCGCCGTCAACGACAAAGCCAAAGCGCTGCAACGCGCCGGCCACGACGTCATCGCCCTGGCCGGCGGCGACCCTGATTTTCCCACACCGCCGCACATCGTCGAGGCCGCCTACCGGGCGATGCAAAACGGGGCCACCCATTACCCCGCGCCGATGATCGGCATCCCGGCCGCGCTGGAGGCCATCGCCGCCAAAATGGAGCGCGAAAACGGCGTGCCCGTGCCCGACCCGCGCCACCAGATCATCGTTACGCCGGGCGGGAAGTGGGGGCTGTATCTGGCGTTAACGGCCGTCCTCAACCCCGGCGACGAAGTACTTATCCTCGAACCCCACTGGGTCAGTTACCCGCCGATGGTCACGCTGGCGGGCGGCGTGCCCGTGCCCGTCAGCCTGCCCGCCGACGACAATTTCCGCATCACCGCCGCCGCGCTGCGGGCCAGACTGACGCCGCGCACCAAGGCGCTGCTGGTCAACAACCCATGCAATCCCACCGGGCGCGTTCTGACGCCCGAAGAGCTGGCGGCGATTGTCGCCGTCGCCACCGCAGCCGACCTGTACGTGATCGCCGACGAGATTTACGAGAAACTGGTGTTCGACGGCCGACCGCACCTCTCCATCGCCGCCGCCCCCGGCATGGCCGACCGCACCCTCACCATTAATGGCCTGACCAAATCCTACGCCATGACCGGCTGGCGGTTGGGCTGGCTGGTTGGCTCCGCGCCCATCATCAAACTGGCGACGCGCCTGAACAGCCAGGCCGTTTCCTGCGCCGCCACCTTCTCCATGCACGCCTGCGTCGCGGCGCTGAACGGCCCACAAGAGATCATCGCCGAGATGCGTGACGCTTACCAGGCGCGGCGCGACTTCATGGTGCAGGCGCTCAACGAGATCGAAGGCGTCGCCTGCCGCTCCATCGAGGGCGCGTTTTACCTCTTCCCCAGCTTCCCCGGCAGCGGCAAAAACAGCCTGGAACTGGCCGACGCGCTGCTGGACAAGGCGCAAATCGCCGGCGTGCCGGGCATCGCCTTTGGGCAAAGCGGCGAGGGCCACGTGCGCTTCGCCATCTCCACGGCCATGCACGACCTGGAGCGCGCCGTAGAACGGCTGGCGCGGGTGGCCCATGCGTTGTAGGGGCAACCCTTGTGGTTGCCCTAAAATGCAGAGCCAAACCATTGAAACCCGCTCCAAATCGGGTCATAATTGTTCCCTGTCACCACAAACCTACCTTATCAATCCCCATCATGCCTGATACGTGATCCCTGCACGCATCACGCGCCATCCCACAAGGAGATTCCCATGGCCCCAAAACCAATGACCGGCGGCGAACTTCTGTTGAAATGCCTCCAGCAAGAAGGCGTCAGCACCTTGTTTGGCATTTTGGACGGCAGCTTCAACACCTTCCTCGCCAAACTCGACGAGTACAACATGCGCTTTGTCAATTCGCGCCACGAGGCGGCGGCGGCCCACATGGCTGAAGCCTATGCCCGTGTCACCGGTGAACCGGCCGTCGTCATTGCCGGGATTGGGCCGGGCGCGGCCAACATGGTTTCCGGCGTCATCACCGCCTACGCCGAGGGCACGCCGTTGATCGTGTTCAGCGGGCAGCGGCGGCGCAACATCATCTACCCGGATCGTGGCGGTTCGTTCCAAAACGTGCGCCTGATTGACGTGTTTGAGCCAATCACCAAATTCAGCGTGGGCGTGCGCGATTGGCGGCGGCTGCCGGAAATCATTCGGAAGGCGTACCGGATTGCCGTAAACGGCCGTCCCGGGCCTGTCTACATCGAAATCCCCGAAGACGTCATGCGCAGCACCGGTGATCCCGACACCGCGCCCGTCTGGCCGGCGGCCGGCTATCGGGCCACCCAACCGGTGGCGGGCGACCCGGCCCTCATTCAACAAGCGGCGGAGATGCTGGCGGGGGCGGAACGGCCGTTTCTCCATGCTGGCGTCGGCGTTTCCTGGTCGGGCGCGTGGGCCGAATTTGTGGCTTTGGGCGATTATCTCTCCGCCGGACTGTCGGCCAGCCTGGCCGCGCGTGGCGTGGTGCCCGAAGACCACCCGCGCTACTTCCACCCCCTCAACCGCGACGCCCTGGAGCGCGCCCGCAGCGAAGCCGACGTGGTGCTGGTGGTCGGTGGGCGCATTGGCGAACTGGACAACTGGGGCAAGGAACTGACCTGGCGCGACCCGGCCGAGCAGAAGACCATCCAGATTGACGTGGACCCGCTGGCGATTGGCCTGAACCGGCCGGTGGACGTGGGCATTGTGGGCGATGCCAGGGCGACGCTGGTGGGGTTGTTAACGGCCGTGCAATCCCTCACCCCGGCCAAACCGGAACACGACAAATTCAAACTCTACCACTCTATGACCGCCGACTACCGGCGGCTGCTCGACTTCGCGGCCAACGCCAGCGACGAGGGCATCAACTCCGGCAAACTGATTCGCGCCGTGCGCGACTTCTTCCCGCGAGACGCCATTTTCTCGATGGACGGCGGCAATACCAGCCTGTGGTGCGCCAACTACAACCCCATCTACGGCCCGCGCAGCTATCTCTACACGGCCAAATTCGGCCACCTGGGCACGGGCATCCCCTACGCCCTCGGCGCGAAGCTGGCCGCGCCCGACAAGCCGGTCTACGTCATCTCCGGCGATGGGGCGATGGGCTTCAACATCGCCGAACTGGAGACGGCGCGGCGTTACAACTTGCCCATCACCGTCATCGTCGCCTGCGACCAGGGCTGGGGCATGGAACGCTCCTCGCAAACCTTCGCCGGGCTGGACGAGATGATCGAATGCGACCTTTACCCCGACACCCGCTACGACAAGGTCGCTGAAGGCTTTGGCTGCCACGGCGAATTCGTCACCACGCTGGACGAATTGCAGCCGGCGCTGGAGCGGGCCACCGCCTCCGGCAAACCGGCGCTGATTCAGGTGATGGTAGACCACCTGGCGAACATGGCCCCGCCCGGAGCGCTGGCGTTTGGTTCGATGGTGTATCGGGGCGAAGATTAGCCGATGACATGGCGCAGATTGGACCAATCTCCCCGATTGGTCCAATCTCCAGTCTTCAGTCTCTCAATTGTTTCCCCGGCGTAAACGCTCTATCATTCGGTCTGTTCTGCAAATCATTCCAATTGGAGCAACGCAGTCCCATGACCGATATGAAATCTTTGTTTTTACTTGATCCCGACGTTATTTTCCTCAATCATGGCTCGTTTGGCGCGACACCGCGCCCGGTTTTTGACGTTTATCAACAGTGGCAGCGCCGCCTGGAATGGCAGCCGGTCTACTTTCTCGTCGAAGAGCTGCCGCAGCATCTGGCGGTGGCGCGGCAGGCGCTGGGGGATTATTTGCACGCGCCCGCCGACGACCTGGTGTATGTGCCCAACGCCACGTTTGCCCTGAATATCATCGCCCGCTCGCTGGCTTTGGGCGCGGGCGACGAGGTGCTGACCACCGACCACGAGTATGGCGCTTGTGATAATACCTGGCGTTTTTTAAGTGAGAAACGGGGTTTCCGCTACGTCCGGCAGCCCATCCGTTTGCCGGTGGCGTCGGCAACGGCCGTAACCGACCAGTTCTGGCAAGGCGTCACCCCGCGCACCAAAGTCATCTTCATCAGCCACATCACCTCGGCGACGGCGCTGTGCTTCCCGGTGGCCGAGATTTGCCGCCGGGCGCGGGCCGCCGGCATCCTGACGGTGGTGGATGGCGCGCACGCCCCCGGCCAGATTGCCCTGGACATGACGGCCGTTGGCGCAGACTTTTATTTTGGCAATGCCCACAAATGGTTGTGCAGCCCCAAGGGCGCGGCCTTTTTGTATACGCGACCGGAGAGGCAGGCTTTGCTGGAGCCGCTGGTGGTGGGCTGGGGTTGGGGCGAAGAGCGCACGTTGACGTATGGGTCGGATTATCTGGATTATCAGCAGTGGTTGGGGACCAACGACTTATCCGCCTATCTGGCCGTGCCGGAGGCCATCGCGTTTCAGGCGCAGCATGACTGGACAGCCGTGCGCCAGCAATGCCACCACTTGCTGCAAGACGCCATGCGCCAGATTGAGGAATTAACCGGCCTGCCGCCCATCTACGCCGCAGGCGCGGGCTTTTACCACCAGATGGCCGCCATCCCCCTGCCGCCTATCCGCGACGTGAAAGGGTTGAAGGCCAAATTGTATCAGGCGTATCGTGTTGAAGTGCCGTTGGTGGAGTGGAACGGCCGTGTCTTTATCCGCGTCTCCATCCAGGGCTACAACAGCCCGGACGACGTGGCCGCCCTGCTCAACGCCCTGGCCCACCTGCTGCCAGAGTTTACTGCATAAAAAATAGGACGCGGATGTTTGCGGATGCGGCGGATTTTCGCGGATAAAATGTAAC
>CALFEW010000570.1 GCA_937958365.1 uncultured Chloroflexota bacterium
GGCGGTGGGATCGTACAAATCGCGCCAGACGTCCAGGGCGGGACGGCCGTTTACCGTCGCGTTTTGCAGGGCGTTCACCAACAGCAGGGCGGAGCGGGTTTCGGCGCGGCCCACGGCCAGATCGTTGGTTTTGAGGCGGAAGGTCATACGGCCGTACCACATCATGCTCTTGAAGTAGGCCATCAGCTCTTCGCTGAGGGTGTAATGGCCGCGCGGGATGTACTGGGTGTAATCTTCGCCAAATTCCAGGCCGGGGAACAGCGGCGAAGGCAGAATGCCGCCGGCGTCTTCGATAAGGGCCAGTTCGGCGTCTACCAATTCCTGGGCGTAGGCGGGCACTTCAACGGCCGTGTCCAACAGTTTGCTGGCGACGCCGACGAAGGCGACGGAGCGCAGGGCCGCGTCTGCCCATTCTGTGCCCTGAAGTTCCTGGTATTGGGCGTCGGTTTCGGCCAGCATGGTGGCGTTCAGGTCACGCAGCAGGGGGATGAAGAACTGGCTCTCGGCGGTGCGCAGCACCTTATCGAAGATGAGATGGTAGCTGTGCAGCATCGAATCGCTGGTGACGAAGATGGGCACGTTGGCGTAACGCGCCTGTTCGTAGACACTGAAGAACTCTTTTTCCACGCCAGGGCTGACGAGGACGCCACTTTCCGCCAGCCGGGCCAGTTGGTCTGGCGACAGAGCAAACGGAACCAACACATTGCTCAGGTCGGGGGCGATGGGGTCGTGGAAGATGGCCGGGGCGGCATCTACGGCCGTTTCCTTGAATTCGGCAAAACGGGGCATGTCGCTGGCGGCCACTTCGGGCACGGGCACGGCCGTGGGTTCCGCGGTGGGCGGAACGGCCGTGGGCGGTTCCGTTGTGTCCGTGGCCGCCGGGATGACGATGGTGGGCGTCATGACGGGGGGCACGGTCGGGACGATTTCGGAAACGGCCGTGGGCGTGGTCTCTGTGGCCTCTTCCCCACCACACGCCGCCAGGGCAACTGCCAACAACAAAATCAGCCATAAACCATTACGTAACAGCAACTTTCGATACATATTTAGGCCTCCTTTTACTGTGACCAATTGGGTGGCTTTGGCTCCAACCACCAGTGATTCTATAACCAACCTTCCGAGGGATTCCATACCGCCGAGAGGTTGAGTAAACGATCTACATTATAATGCAGCAGCGGGGTAAAAAGTACAGACGGGCAAGATTAGTAACGGCCGTTACAAAACACAGGCATCTCGTCAGCCGCTCATTGGGTAAGTTCCCAGTCTATGGCTACAATCAGCACCATGAAAATAGCTGTCCTCTCCGACATTCATGGCAATGTGGCCGCGCTGGAAGCCGTCGCCGCCCACATCGAAGGCTGGCAACCGGACCACATTATCGTCAATGGTGACGTGGTCAATCGTGGCCCCGATTCCGTCGCCTGCTGGCAAATCATCAAGGCGCAGCAAGAAAGCGCCGGCTGGCAGGTGTTGAGCGGCAACCACGAAACCTACGTTTGCAAACACGCCAACCCGGTTCCCGACAGGGAACACGTGGGGGTGCGCGCCGCCATCAACCAGAATTCCCGCTGGACCTACCGGCAGTTTAACGGGCAGGTGGCCGAGTTGGCGGCGCTAACGGCCGTCGCCGATGTGGTCGCGCCGGATGGCAGCCGTCTGCGAGCTACCCACGCCTCCATGCGCAGCAACAGCGACGGCATTTATCCGTTTTACACCGACGAGGCGATTCAGGCGCAAATAGATACAGATACGGCCGTATTTGTCACCAGCCACATCCACGTCGCCTATACCCGGCAAATCAACGGCACGTTGCTGGTCAACAGCGGCTCGGCCGGGCAAATGTGCGATGGCGACACGCGGGCAAGCTACGCGCAGATCGTTTGGCGCGAGGGACAATGGCGCGCCGAAATTGTGCGTCTGCCCTATGACACGGCAGCCACCGAACGCGCCTTTCTCACGTCTGGCTTCATGGACGAGACCGGACCAGTGGCGCAGTTGATCTTTCATGAATGGCGAACGGCCGTGTCCTTCCTCACACCCTGGCGGGCGGCTTACATGACGGCCGTGCTTTCCGGTGACATCTCTCTGGAACAGAGCGTAGCGGAGTTTTTGCAAAAACAGGGGGTGTTATAGCTGATACCCGTGACCCGTATTCCGTATTCCGTATTCCGTATTCCGTGGGCGTTTACCAGAGGTAGCGTCCACGGAATACGGGTTACGGGTTACGGGTTACGGAATACGGAATACGGATACTAACAGCTTCTCTTACCCGCCCACAAATTTTGTCTTGTAACCCAGACGGCGCAGTTCGGCGGCTACCGTTTCCCGGTGGTCGCCTTGAATTTCAATGATGCTCTCTTTGACGGCCCCACCCGCGCCACATTTCTGCTTCAACAGTTTGTGCAATTCCTTCAAATCGTCAGGCGTTAATTGGAACTCCATAATGACGGTGACAGTTTTGCCGCCGCGCCCTTTGGTTTCGCGGCGAATAGCGGCCGTTTGCTGATCTGGCGGCAGGCTTTTGGGTTGCGGACAGCGGCAAGGGAAGCTGCCGCAGCGCGGACAGCGCTTTTTGAAGGCGGGGTCTGTGGAATAAACGACGTTCCGTTTTGGTGCGGGCATATGTGTATCTCGCTAGAAAGTGTTGATCGTGCGGATAAACTTTGGATAATGCAATGATAACGGCCGTTTCCCTACAACGCCAATCGCCACCAACGTTGGGCAAATTGACCATAGCAAGCATGTTTCGGCCGCTTGTATAATGCCTCTGCACATTTTGGAGGAGCAAACAAGATGATTGACAAATTCGCCTACGATGATTTTCAACGCGCTTACCGGCGCGGATTTTGGCGCAAACTCGTCGCCCGCCTCACCGGACAAGACAACGAGCTGCTCCCTTACAGCGAGGTGCGTCGCCAGCTTCCGTTTCAGGGACAGCGCGATTTAGGCCAGCAAATTATTCCTGTAGATAAAATCGTCGGCAGCGTGGGACGTTACCGCGATTTTGACCGCGCCTATCTGCCCACCCAAACGGAGACCGCGCAGCGCTGGATTCGCATTAGCAAAGCCCGCTACAAAGACATTCCCCTGCCGCCGATTGAAGCTTATAAAATCGGCGAGGTTTATTTTGTCAAAGATGGCAATCACCGCGTTTCCGTCGCCCGCGAACGGCAGCAGGAGTTTATTGACGCCTACGTGACCGAAATTGACATCCCCATCACCCTGACGGCCGACATGGGCCTGAGCGACGTGCTGGAACTGAAGGATTACGCCCACTTTTTGCAACAAACCGGATTCCGCGACATCCGCCCGGAGGCAGATTTGCACTTGTCGAATGGGGCGCATTACGGCCGTCTCCACGAACACATCAACGCCCACCGCTGGTACATCAGCCAGGAGCGCGGCTACGAAGTGCCTTACGCCGAAGCCGTCGCCTCCTGGCACGACAATGTCTATCAACCCCTGGCGGCCGTCTTACAGGCCCAGGGCCTGCCCCAGGCTTTCCCCAATCTCACCCTTACCGACCTTTACCTGCTGATCAGCGAATACCAATGGCTGCGCCGCGCTGCCTACCAGGAAGAAGGCAGCCTCGAAGCCGCCGACGAACAGTTGTTGAACATCTACAATCAAAAAGAAGTGCGGCGCGTCTTAAACACTCTCAAACGACGGTCGTGGATTGACCGGCTCATCCTGGAGCAAGAGCAGGCGACGTTTAACCAGCGCACCCGCATCCAGGAAATCCGCCCGGACGCCGCCATCGAAGCCAGCTTGCCCGGCAAATATGAGAAACTGCTGCACCACATCAACGTCCACCGCTATTACCTGGGGCAGCAGCGTCAGGCCGACGTGCCGTATGAGGAGGCCGTCGCCTCCTGGTATGACACCATCTACCTGCCGGCCGTCCAACTCATCCGTGAACAGGGCATCCTGGAACGTTTCCCCAGCCGCACCGAAGCCGACGTGTACATCTGGACGCTCGACCACGGCGCAGAACTGGAAGAATCGCTCGCCCAGACGGAACCGGAAACCGAGCTATAAGGTGGTATGAAACGAGTAGAGAACCGACCGTTTCCCCCGCCCCCGCCCGAAACATGTTATAATGCAGCTAACGCGACATAATATCAACAAGGAACGGCCGTATGTCCCCTAAAACCGAACCCATGTCCACCGCCGACGCCGTCTGGCTGCACATGGAAGACCCCACCAACCTCATGGTTGTCGTCGGCGTGATGTTGTTCGACGAACCGCTCGACGTTACCGCGCTGAAATCTACCCTGGCGACGCGCCTGGTGCGCTTTAATCGCTTTCACCAACGCCTGAAAAAGAGCCGACGGCCGTTACGCCACCTGCAATGGGAAGACGATCCCCACTTCGACATCAGCGCCCACGTACACAGCCTGGCCCTGCCCGCCCCCGGCGATAAAGCCACCTTGCAGCACCTCATCGGCGATTTTGCCAGCACGCCGCTGGACATGAGCAAACCGCTGTGGCAGGTCCACCTGATCGAAGGCGTGAACGGGCAAGGCTGCGCGATGATTGTGCGCATCCACCACGCCATCGCTGATGGGCTGGCGTTGATTTACGTGCTGCTGTCGGTGCTGGATGAACAGCCGGACGCCATTTGGGTAGACGCCGAACCTGAGGCGGCAAATGGTTCGTTCTTTGGGCATTTGTTTCAGCCGGCGACCACGGCTCTGCACACCACGCGCAGGCTGACGGGCACGGCCGTTGCCCAAAGCCGCGACTTCATCACCCATCCCGGCAAAATAATGGACGCCGCCAAAACGGCCGGCGACCTGGCCTTCGCGTCGGCGCGGCTGCTGCGCCTGGGACCCGACGCCGACACCGTGCTGCGCGGCAAACTGGGCGTCGCCAAACGGCTGGCCTGGTCGGAACCCATCCCGCTGTCCGTCGTTAAACTGATAGGCAAAAGCGGCGGCGCAACGGTCAACGACGTGCTGCTGACCACCCTGACCGGCACGCTGCGCCATTATCTGGCTTCTCGCGGCGAACCGGTGGACAATCTGGAAATTCGGGTGATGGCGCCGGTGGCGTTACGGCCGTTGTCCGAATCCGCCAACCTGGGCAATCATTTTGGCAACGTCATCATCACCCTGCCCATTCACATCGCCGATCCGTGGGAACGGCTGCAAATCCTCAAGGAACGCATGGCCGCGCTCAAACAATCGCCAGAAGCCACCATCATGCTTACCTCCATGTCGCTCATCGGCTACGCCCCCGGCGACCTGGCCAGCCGGTTGATCGAACTGTTCAGCAAAAGCTGCTCGGCTATTATGACCAACATACCGGGGCCACAACATGCTCTTTATCTCACCGGCGTGGAGTTGCAAAACGTGATGGTCTGGGGACCGCTCAGTGGGCGATTGGGCGTCAGCAGCAGCATCCTCAGCTATAACGGCCGTGTCATCCTGGGCATCATCAGCGACGCCAACCTCATCCCCGACCCTGACGCGCTGGTGGCCGCCTTCGGCGCAGAATTTGC
>CALFEW010000571.1 GCA_937958365.1 uncultured Chloroflexota bacterium
GCCGTTTTCATTGCCACCGCTCATCAGTCCAGGCTACAATCAAATTATCCCAAAAAGGAAGGCCGTTATGTCTCTGTTTCAAGATAAAATCGCTCTGGTGACAGGATCAGGGCGCGGCATCGGCCGCGAAATTGCCCTGAGATTGGCCGGTGAAGGCGCGCACGTCGTCGTCAACTTTTTTCGCAACCGGGAACCGGCGGAGGAAACGGCCGTTGCCATTCGCGCCCTCGGCCGTCAGGCAATAACCGTCAGAGCCAACGTCGGCGAGCTGGACGAGCTGGCCCGCCTGTACCAGGAAATTGAAGCGGCCTTCGGCGGCCTGGACATCCTCGTCCACAACGCAGCCTCCGGCTATAACCGCCCCGCCCTGCAACAAAAACCACGCGGCTGGGATTGGACCATGAACATCAATGCCCGCTCCCTCTTGTTTGGCGTGCAGCACGCCGCCCCAATAATGGCCCGGCGGGGCGGCGGGGCCATCGTCGCCATTTCCAGCCTGGGTTCGGTCCGCGTGCTGCCCGATTACGCCGTGGTAGGAGCTTCCAAAGCGGCCGTCGAATCCCTGGTGCGCTACCTGGGCGTAGAACTGGCCCCACAAAACATCGTCGTCAACGCCATTTCTCCCGGCGTGGTACGCACCGAAGCGCTGGAACATTTCGCCATCTTTCAGGAAAACGCCGGCAATCTGGCCCAGACGATAGAGACCCACACACCAGCCGGCCGCCTCTGTACCCCGGCCGACGTCGCCGACCTGGTTTGCTTTCTTTGCAGCCCGGCCGCCAAAATGATTTGCGGCCAGACCATCGTCTTGGATGGTGGGTACTCGCTGTTAGTTCGCTAAATTTCAGGTAAAATTGTCTCATGTCTACATCAAATAAACGTTCCCCCTTACTCCCACTTTTTTTGCTGTGCGTTTTATTTGTTTTGCTAATTTACCGTTTTAGCGAACGATGGCTCCACTTACTGCTGTTGTACCTCTCCAAAGCAGGCTGGGCGCGCCAGATTGTCACCCAAATGAGCCTGGCGCGGAGCGTGGCGCGGCGTTTTGTCGCCGGCGAAAATATTGCCGAAGCCATCACGGCCGTTCAAGAACTGAACGCCAAAGGCATGAACGTCACGCTCGATTTTCTGGGCGAAAGCGTCACCAATCCGGCCGAGGCTGGCGCCGCCCGCGACGAAATTCTGGCAATGCTGGACGCCATCCAGGCCCATGGCCTAAACGCCAACGTATCCGTCAAATTGACGCAGCTTGGCCTGCGCATTGACGAAAACCTGGCGTTAGAAAACGTGCGCAGCCTGCTGGAACGAGCGCAACTGTACAACAACAAGGTGCGCATTGACATGGAAGAAAGCGCCGTAACAGACCTGACGCTGGGGATTTACGGCCGTCTCCGCGACGACTTTGGCTTTGGCCATCGGGTCGGTATCGTCATCCAGGCTTATCTGTACCGCAGCGAAGCAGACGTGATGCAACTGATTGAAAAGGGCGCCTGGGTCCGCCTGTGCAAAGGCGCTTACGCCGAACCATCCGACGTGGCTTTCCCGGTGAAAGCCAACACGGACGAAAATTATGTCAAGCTAACGCAAATGATGCTCAGCGAAGAGGCGCGTCAGCGCGGCGTTTACCTGGGCGTCGCCACCCACGACGAGCAAATG
>CALFEW010000572.1 GCA_937958365.1 uncultured Chloroflexota bacterium
GCTTTGGCAACGGCCGTGCCCACCACCCCGCCAAAAGTCGCCAACCCCCCGGCGGCATTCGTCCCGGCCACCCGGCCTTGCTTGTTGGCCGGGGCCGCCAGCGGCCAATAGGCCGGTTGGCCCAAAACCAGGTGATGGCTCTCGGCGGTGGCGCCGGCCGCCCAGATGCCCGGCACGTTGGTGCGCTGCTGCGCGTCTACGGCGATGGCCCCCGTCTGGCCCAAAGCAATGCCTGCCGCCTGCGCCAGCGCGACATTGGGTCGCCCGCCCGCGCCAAAAATCACCACGTCGGCGGCCAGGATACTGCCCTGGGTGAGGACTTCACGGATGCGGAGACGGCCGTTTTCTTCCCGCTCTTCGCCCTGTACTTTCGCCGCCACCTCACGCACCACCTCGCGCACCAGCGTCGGGCCGACAAACGATTTCACCGGCTGCCGCAAGCAAACCTGAACCCCATGCGCCTGCAACTCCGGCAAAATCAGCGCCGCCATGTCGGCGTCCATCGTCGGCATCACCTGGTCGGCCATCTCCACGATGGTCACGGCCACGCCATGAGCATGGAGGGCTTCGGCCATCTCCAGGCCGATGTAGCTCGCGCCAACGATGACGCCGTGTTTCGGCTTCTCCTGGACCAGCCAGCGGCGAATTGCCAGGGCATCTTCCACGGTACGCAGCGTAAAAACGCCCGGCAAATGCACGCCGGGGATGGGCGGCCGGTTCACGCTGGCCCCGGTGGTGATGATGAGTTTATCCCAGTGATCGGTAAATTCGGTTCCGTTGGCGTGGTTGCGCACGCGCACCGTGCGCTGCGCCGGGTCAATGTCCACCACCTCGTGGTGAACGCAGGCCGTCACACCTTGCGCGGCCATCTGCGCCGGGGTGCGGGCGATCAACGCCTCCATGCGCGGCACGTCGCCTTTGATGAAGTAGGGGAAACCGCACGCGCCATAACTGACGTAGCCCGATTTCTCGTAAACGACGATTTCCAGGTCGGGATTGGTGCGCCGCGCCTTCGCCGCCGCACTCATCCCCGCCGCCACACCGCCGATGATGATGAGTCGTTCTGCCATTTTGCGTAATCCGTGTTCCGTATCCCGTAAACCGTAAGCCGTAAACCGTGTTCCGCTTACGGAATACGGTTTACGTCTTACGTCTTACGGGTCAACCATCGCCACGCCAAGCGGGGTGACGAACATAGGATGGGGGGGGATGACGGTGGGCACGCCGGTCATGTCGCTGACCACTTCGCCAATGTCCAGCAGGCTGCTGGTTCCGCCCACCAGATAGATGGTTTTTACGTCGTAGGGCTTGATGTGGCGGGCGACGATGCTGCCTACTTTTTGCATCACCGGATGGACCAACGTGGCAATCATACGGCCGTGCGCCGGGTCCGTCTTGATTCTTTCTGCCTCTTCAAACGGGACATTTAGCGCGCCAGCCACGACCAGAGAGAAATGCGTGCCGCCGGTTGCCTCGTCGGCGGTGTAGATCACTTCGCCATCCCGCACAATAGCAATGCCTGTCGTGCCGCCACCGATGTCTACCACCGCGCCGTCACGCACTTGCAGCAGGGCGTTGGCCCCGGTCGGCTCGTCTACAAAGTGGCTGCATTCCAGCCCTGCGCCAATGAGGACGTTGCGGGTGGCTTTCACTTCGACCAGCGGCACGCCCGGCGGATAGGTGGTGGCCGCTTTTTCCAGCGTAAAACCCAGGTCGGCTTCGACTTCGGCTTTCATCTGCTTCAGCAGTTGGATCGCGCCGATGAAGTCCACCACCAGGCCGTCGCGCACGATTTGGGCGAATTGGTAACGGCCGGCCAACGGCCGTTTGTCCGCATCCAGCACTGCCAGCACGGTGTACGCCGTACCCAGGTCTACGCCCACATGGACGGGACCCCGATAGCCGGGGCGCGACGGCCGTTGGTTGAATACGTCATGGGCCTGGTTTAAGATGGTTTCGAGTTCAGGGTTCATAAGAATTTATGACAAAGGTACAAAGGGACATAAGGGACAAAGGGGCCATGGACAAAGTTTTCTTCCTTTGTTCCTTGTGTTCCTTTGTCCCTTTGTATTAAAAAATAGCCAGCCGCATGGTATCCAGGGCGATCATCTTCTCTTCGTTGGTGGGGATGACGAGAACGGCCGTTTTCCCCTCCGGCTTGTTGATTATCGCTTCCGTCTTGCCACCCACCGCCTGCTCATTCATGGCCGCATCCACTTCCACGCCCAAAAATTCCAGCCCCTCGCAAATCATCTGCCGGATGAGCGGGCTGTTTTCGCCGATACCGGCCGTAAAGACCACGCAGTTCAGTCCGCCCATCGCCGCCGCAAATTCGCCGATGTACTTTTTCGCCATGTAGGCGAATTTGTCCAGCGCCAGTTGGCAGCGCCCATTGCCTGCCTGCGCCTGTTCGATGATGACGCGCACGTCGTTGCTGACGCCGGAGACGCCCAGCAAGCCGCTTTCTTTGTAGATGATGCGTTCGATTTCGTCGGGGGAGAGGCCGAGTTGGCGGTGCATGTGGAAAATCAGGCCGGGGTCAATGTCGCCGGAGCGCGTACCCATCATCACACCGGAGAAGGTGGCGAAGCCGATGGTGGTGTCTACGGCGTGGCCGTCGGCAACGGCCGTCATCGTGACGCCATTGCCCAGGTGGAGGACGACCATTTTGAGGTCGGGTAACGGCCGTTGCAACACCTCTGCCGCCCGCTGGCAAACAAAACGCACCGACGTGCCATGAAAGCCATATTTGCGAATCTTATGCTGCTCATAAAACGAATATGGCAGGGCATAAATATACGCTTTAGGCGGCATCGTCTGGTTAAAGGCCGTGTCGAACACCGCCACGTGCGGCACGTCGGGCAGCAGCGCCCGCCCCTCGCGGATGCCAATCAAATTCGGCGGATTGTGCAGTGGGGCCAGGGGCACGCACTCTTCTAACTTGGCGATCACGTCCTCGTCAATCAACGTGGAAGCAATGAACAAATCTGCGCCATGCACCGCCCGGTGGCCGACCGCCTCGATTTCGTGAATGTCGTGGATGGCCCCGTGGTCGGGATGCAGCAGGTTATGGATGGCGATTTCAAAGGCCCGATGGTGGGAGGGGACGGGGGCAAACGCTTTGATTTTGCCCCGCGCTGTTTCCTGCTCGAAGTAGGACCCCTCCTCACCAATCCGGCTGACAATGCCTTTGGCGACCACGGTTTCGACGTCGGTGGAGAAAAGTTGGTACTTGATGGTAGAACTGCCGCAGTTAATCGTCAAAATCATGTGTCACCTGGTCATCGCCATACGCCCGGACGTAAACGTCCGGGCAATGAAACCACGCCGGGTAAACCCGGCTTTTTCGCCCACTAGCCCCGTTTACGGGGCGTCGTCCTTTTGCCGGGGGTTGAAACCCCCGGCCATAATCCGGCGGACAATCAATTCCACCAAATCAGCTTCGGCGGTTGGTTCCCGTGCGGCCATGTCCAGCACAATCTTCACTGCCTGCTCCCTACCCGCGTTGGCAAACAAATCGTAGGCGCGTAACACGTCGGCAAATGGCAGGCGATGGGTGATAAGCTGGCCGGGGTCCAATTTGCCGCCCAGGATGGTTTGCAGCAGCAGCGGAATCGTCGTGGTGTTGACCACGCCCATGCGGATGGTGATGTTTTTTGTCCAGAGGGTTTGCTTGTTCAGTTCGGCGCTCTGGCTGTAGACGCCAATGTTGGCGATGGTCCCGCCCACGCCGATGATTTCCTGCACAAGTTTGCAGGTAAGGGGATGGCCGACCGCTTCGATGGCCGCGTCTACGCCACGGCCGTTGGTCAATGCCAATATCTTCGCCACCGCCTGCCCATCGCCGTTATTGATGGTGTGCGTCGCCCCCAGTTTCTCGGCCAGCGCCAGGCGAAAATCATCCAGGTCCACCACAATCACGGCCGCCGGCGAGAAAAACTGCACCGCCAGCAGCGCCGCCAGCCCCACCGGCCCCGCGCCAACAATCGCCACCACGTCGCCAAACTGCACGTCGCCGGCCATCACGCCCACTTCCAGGCCGGTGGGCACGATGTCAGACAGCATCAAAGCTACTTCTTCACTGATGGCTTCCGGGATGGCATAGAGGCCGTTGTCGGCAAAGGGCACGCGCACAAATTCCGCCTGGCAGCCATCAATCGTATTGCCCAAAATCCAGCCGCCGTCGGTGCAGTTAGAGGGAATCCCCCGGCGGCAGTTCTCGCAGCTTCCGCACGACGTGATGCACGAAATCAGCACCCGGTCACCCGCTTTGAAGTGGCGCACGCTTTTGCCCACCGCCTCCACCACGCCCACCCCCTCGTGGCCGATGATGCGCCCGGCCGTCACGCTGGGCACGCCACCCTTCAAAATCGCCAGGTCGGTACCGCAAATGGTAGTTTTGGTGACGCGCACAATGGCGTCGGTAGGTTCTAAGAGCGAGGGCAGGGGCGTGTCCGCCAGGCGGATGCTGCCCGGCCCATCGTAAACAACAGCTTTCATACGCTCTCCATGTGGCGCGTTGCCTGGACATAAATGTCCAGGCAAGAGAACGACGCCGGGTAAACCCGGCTGCCTGATCTTCTAGCCCCGTTCACGGGGCGTCGTCCTTTAGACGGGGGCTTCAGCCCTCGGCGCAGCGCCTTTTACAGGTTTATGCTTCATCTTAAAATGTCGCCCCCGCCTGCACAATGACGAAAACGACGCCGGGTATACACTTTTTTACGACGTTTGCAGGCGGCAAAGCTTCCCGGAAGTTCAGAGCTTCCGAGAAGCGGGTAATACACCTGACATAACGCGCAACGGCCGTTCCCCTATCCAATTTATCCAACCCAAACTCCGTTGATTTGTGTATATCCAGCATTGATTTGTGAATTGAGCCGTCGCCGCCGCGCTGTTATGCTGATGCCACTATGTCGAATCCTTACGCAGACAGCCAAGACGCCGATAGCCGACTGCACGGCCGTGAAGCCATCTCCACCCGCATCATTCAGGAGTATGTGCCCGGCCGCCAGGTGACAATCGCCCACATCATCGCCAACCCGGACAAGCCCCTTTGCCAGCGCGTCGGCCTCAACGAAGCGGAAGCCATCGGCATTATGACCATCACGCCGGGCGAAAGCGCCATCATCGCCGGCGACCTGGCCCTGAAGGCGGCGGACGTGGAGATCGGGTTTTTGGATCGGTTTAGCGGGACGTTGGTGGTAAACGGCCGTTTAGCCAGCGTACAGGCAGCCCTCGAAGCCGCCAACCGAGGCCTGGCCGACATCCTCGGCTTCTACCCGGCCCCGATTACCCGGACATGAAGAGAGCAGGAGACCGGATGCTGTGGTAACGCAACCATCTTCCTCTCCGTGCCCTCCGTGTCTCTGTGGTGAAAAAAAGCATGATGCACAAGGTCACATTTAACGAAATGGTTACAGTCGCCGAAGCCAAACCCTGGCGCTTCATGCTGGTTGGCGGCGTTGGGGCCGGTAAAACCACGCTGATCCACGCTCTGGAAAGCAAAAAAACCGGCCACGCCCGCAAAACACAAATGATTGATTACTCTGGTTGGGGCATAGACACACCTGGCGAATTCGTCGAAATGGGCTATCTGCGGCGCGTCCTCGTCTCCACTTCCTTCGACGCCCAACTCCTGGTCGCCGTGCAAGACGCCACCCGCGCCGATTCCAACTTTCCCCCCAATTATTTCTTGATGTTCCCCCAACACACCATTGGCGTCCTCACCAAACTAGACAGCCCTCAGGCCAACATCGAACAGGCGACAACTTTGCTACGGACGGCCGGTGTGACGGGTGAAATGTTTCTTGTATCCGCGTTAACTGGTTTAGGAATCCCGGAATTACGGGATTACCTCATGAACCAAAACAATGTGTCATAAGGAGAATAAAATGGCAAAACCTCAAGGTGAAGCACTGGGTTTAGTAGAAACCCGCGGCCTGGTCGCAATGATCGAAGCCGCCGACGCCATGGTCAAAGCAGCAAACGTCACGCTGATTGGCATGGAAAAGATCGGCTCCGGTCTGGTAACGGTCATGGTGCGCGGTGACGTTGGGGCGGTGAAAGCCGCCACCGATGCCGGGGCCGCCGCCGCCAAACGAGTTGGCGAAGTGGTCTCCATCCACGTCATCCCGCGCCCCCATGCCGACACCGAAGCATTGCTGCCGACGAAGGAGTAGCCCCGGCTGCCCTTCACTCAACCCGGGGTCCACGTGACGGGCGTAGGCGGCCAACGCCACCTCCGCCCCCACGGACCCAAGAAATAGTTTACAGATTGATCCGATTGCCCTTATGCGTAGATTGTCTGGTTTCATGCCGCAATCCGCATTCCGCAATCCGCATTCTCAAGGGAGTGATATTCAATGGATGACAAACTTTTAGACATGATCGTCGCGCAGGTAATGGACAAAGTCGGGGGCAACGGTAACGCCGCCCCGGCCAAAGCCGCCCCCGCCTTCGCCCACCCCGGCATGACCGAATTCGTCGGCACTGCCTTTGGCGACACGATTGGTATTGTAATCGCCAACCTGGACCCCGTAGTCCATGAAAAAATGGGTCTGGAAGCCAAATATCGTTCTGTCGGTATTCTCAGCGCCCGCACCGGGGCCGGCCCGCAGATTATGGCCGCCGACGAAGCCGTCAAAGCCACCAACACCGAAGTCGTCGCCATCGAACTGGCCCGCGACACCAAGGGCGGCGCCGGTCACGGCTCGCTCATCATTTTTGGCGCTGAAGAAGTCTCCGACGCCCGCCGCGCCATCGAAGTAGCCCTGAAAGACCTGACCCGCACCTTTGGCGACGTGTATGCCAACGACGCCGGACACATCGAGCTGCAATACACTGCCCGCGCCAGCTACGCCTGCGAGAAAGCCTTCGGCGCGCCGATTGGCCGCGCCTTTGGCCTGTGCGTAGGCGCACCCGCCGGTATCGGCGTGATGATGGTGGATGCGGCCGTGAAGTCGGCCGACGTGGACGTGATTGGCTACGCCACCCCGGCGAAAGGCACCTCGTTCAGCAACGAAGTCATCGGCTTCTTCAGCGGCGACGCCGGCGCAGTGCGCCAGGCCATTATGACTGCCCGCGAAGTGGGCGTGAAACTGCTCGGTACGCTGGGCGAACCGCCAGCTTGTTTAGGCGTTCCCTATATCTAATCGGGGTAGCCCTTCGCTGCGAAGGCAGCCCTTCGTTGCGCAGGATAAACCCTCGGAGGTTAAACACGATGGCAAAACGACAAAAGAGATTTGAGGTTTTGGATGCGCGTGAGGTCAACAAAGACGGCTTCGTCACCGAATGGCCGGAAGTTGGTCTGATCGCCATGGGCAGCCCCAACGATCCACAACCCAGCGTCAAAGTCGCCAACGGCGTCATCACCGAGATGGATGGTAAGAAGCGCGAGGAGTTCGATTTTAACGAACTGTTCATCGCCAATTACGCCATCAACACGGCCGTTGCCGAACAAATGATGGCGATTCCCTGTGTGGAGATCGCTCGCAAAATCGTAGACATCAACGTCCCCCGCGCCGAAGTCGCTAAAGTCTTCTCTGGCCTCACTCCCGCCAAGATTGCGGCCGTCATGGACGAATTGAACGTCGTCGAGATGATGATGGGTATCCAGAAGATGCGCGCCCGCCGTACCCCCGGTAACCAGGCGCACGTCACCAACATGCAAGACAACCCCGTCCTCATGGCCGCCGACGCTGCCGAAGCCACTTACTATGGCTTCGACGAAATCGAAACGACCGTCGCCGTCTTCAACTACGGCCCGATGAACGCCCTGGCGCTGCTGGTCGGTGGTCAGGTAGGTCGCCCCGGCGCACTGAGCCAGGACGCTCTGGAAGAATCCATCGAGCTGCAACTGGGTTTGCGCGGTCTGACAGCCTACGCCGAAACCGTGTCCGTTTACGGCACGGAAAAAGTCTTCATTGACGGCGATGACACCCCCTGGTCGAAAGGCTTCCTGGCCTCGGCCTACGCCTCCCGCGGTCTGAAGATGCGCTTCACCTCCGGCACCGGCTCCGAAGTCCAGATGGCCTACGCCGAAGGCAAATCCATGCTCTACCTGGAGATCAAGTGCGTCATGATCACCAAGGGCGCGGGCGTACAGGGTTTGCAGAACGGCTCCATTAGCTGCATCGGCGTGCCCGGTGGCGTGCCCGGCGGCATCCGCGCCGTGTTGGCCGAAAACCTGGTGACGACCTGCCTGGACCTGGAAGTAGCGTCTGGCAACGATCAGACCTTCTCCCATTCGCCATTCCGCCGCACGGCCCGCCTGATGGGCCAGTTCTTACCCGGCACAGACTTCATCTTCTCCGGTTACAGCGCCGTTCCCAACTACGACAACGTCTTCGCCGGTTCCAACTTCGATTCCGACGACTACGACGACTTCCTCATCTTGCAGCGCGACCTGAAGGTGGATGGTGGTTTGCGCCCCGTGCGCGAGGCGGAAATCATCGAAGTGCGCCACAAGGCGGCCAAAGCGATTCAAGGCGTCTTCGCCGAATTGGGCTTGCCGGCCATCACCGACGCCGAAGTGGAAGCAGCCACCTACGCCCACGGCAGCAACGACATGCCGGCCCGCGACAAGGTGCAAGACACCAAAGCGGCGCAGGAAATCTTGAAGCGCGGCATTACGGGCGTGGATGTGGTGAAGGCTCTGGCCAAGCGTGGGTTCCCGGAAGTGGCTGACGCTGTGCTGAACATCCAGAAGCAGCGCGTTTCTGGCGATTACCTGCATACCTCGGCGATTCTGGACAAGGATTTCAACGTGGTAGCGGCGATCAACGACCTGAACGATTACCAGGGACCGGGCACAGGCTACCGTTTGCAGGGCGAACGTTGGGAGCAGTTAGCCAACATCCGTCATGCGATGAGTCCTGAGGACATTTAAGGAGCATACCCATGGCACAATTATCTGAAGCTGTCGTGCGGGAAGTTGTGAAGGAGATTTTGGCGCAGATGGTCACGAACGGTGGCGCTGCGGCTCCGGCAGCCCCCGCTGTATCCTATGGCGATTCTGTCGCCGACCTGACCATCCGGGAAGTGGGCGTGGCGAAAGCGGGCACGGCCTCTGACGAGGTAGTGATTGCTCTGGCCCCGGCGTTTGGTGACAAACTGAAGAAACAGACGATCACGGGCATTCCGCACACGGCCGTTCTTCGTGAACTCATGGCCGGTATCGAAGAAGAAGGCATGAAACCGCGCATCATCCGCGTCTGGCACACCTCCGATGTGGCCTTCGTGGGCAAGCGTGGCGCAGAACTGAGCGGTTCGGGCATCTCCATCGCCATTCAATCGCGCGGTACTACCGTCATTCACCAACGCGACCTGTTCCCGCTGCAAAACATCGAACTGTTCCCTCAGGCCCCAGTGCTTGATCTGGCGACTTACCGCAACATCGGCCGTAACGCGGCCCGCTACGCCAAAGGGGATTCCCCCGCGCCCGTCGCCCAAATCAGCGACCAGATGGCCCGGCCGAAGTACCAGGCGATTGCGGCCGTTTACCACATCCGCGAAACCGAGTTTGTGGATAGCAGCAAGAAGCCGATGGACCTGGAAGTCCGCTTCAACTAAGGAGAAAGTAGGATGTCACAACAAGATTTAATTGCGGCAATTGTTAAAGAGGTCCTGGCGGAGTTGAATGGCGGTAACGGACAGGCGGCGACCGCGCCGTCGGCGAACGGCCGTTCCCTCAACTACAAAACCGACTATCCACTGGCCCAAAAACGGCGCGAACTGGTCAAAACAGCCACCGGCAAAAGCCTCGACGACATCACCCTGGACGCCATCATGTCCGGCGCGGTGAAAGCGGAAGAAATCCGCATCACCCCGCAGACGCTGGAATACCAGGCGCAAATCGCCGAAAGCATCAGCCGGCCGCAGTTGGCCCGCAACATGCGCCGCGCCGGTGAACTGACCAACGTTCCTGATGAGCGCGTGCTGGGCATGTACAACGCCCTGCGCCCCAACCGTTCCACCAAAGCGGAACTGCTGGCCATCGCCGACGAACTGGAAAAGCAATACGGAGCTAAAGTCTGCGCCAACTTCGTCCGCGAAGCCGCCGGCGTCTACGAAGCCCGCAACGTTTTGAAGAAAGATTAGCGCGTTAGCGTGGCCCTCCCCTCTCCCCAGCCCTCTCCCTCTGGGAGAGGGAGCCGATTGTCCCCTCCCTCTGGGAGGGGATGAAGGGGAGGGCTGCACTGGCGCTTCAACCCATCAT
>CALFEW010000573.1 GCA_937958365.1 uncultured Chloroflexota bacterium
TGTAGAAAAATAAACCTTTCCGCGCAAACCCTTCTGGTTTAAAAACCGGAAGGGTCTTGACTGGCAAAAGAAAACAGGCCGGTGGATTAGTCCATCGGCCTGTTTTTGTTTACTTCCAGGACGGCCGTTTCGCTACAAAACGGCCGTCCCTACTGTCACATTGTCACCCCATCATCCACCCGGACGAGACGGGACGGGCGTCGTGGTCGCCGTTGGCGTCGGCGTCATCATCGGCGCGGGCGTTGGCGTATGGCGCGGCGCATCGCCTGACGGCGGCGCGATTTGCTGCTGCTCGCCGCTGGCCGCGCCTGTCACCGTCAACAAAACCGGACCCAGCTGGTTGTTGTTGTCAAACGGGCACTCGTTCACCGTGTTGTCGGTGTCTACTTGCGCCCAAAGTTGATGCGTTCCCGCGCCAAACGTGTACGGGGCGACAAACGTCTGGCTGTGACCGGCGCTCATCCATATCCCTTGCACGCCCCAATACAGATCGCCGTGCAGGTTGGTCGCTGGCGTTCGGTTCACATAAAAGTCCATCCAGAAGTTGTTGCCATACGCCACACCCACTGTACCCTGGTTGTGAATGGTGACATACACCATCGCCGGTTGGCCGCTGGCAGGCGCAGCCGGCACAACTTGAATACCCGTTACCACCAGGTCCACGCCGGTTGGGGCGCCACAACTGATGGGCGTAGGCGATGGCGTAGGCGTAAAGGTGGGTGTGGGCGGTGGCGTGACGGCCGGTGATTTGAAGATCACCGGCAGGTAGATGGCCGGGTAGCTGGTGGTGTCGGTCGCCGTCGCCGAGATGCTTACGTCGGATTGCGATTGAACCGTCACCAGGGTCACGTCGCTGGCTCCCGGCGCTGTACCGGCCGGAATGCTGACCGTCACTGTCACCTGCCCGCTGGCTCCAGCCGCCAGGGACAACGCAGCCGGAGAAACCGTCTGGCCCCAGGTCTGGCTGGAATCCAGGGAGAGATCGTAACTATCGGCCTCGTCGCCGTTGTTGGTGACGGTGTGGACGTAGGTGAAGCTGTCGCCTGGCCCGCCGTAGCCGGTGTGATTGGGCACGATGGTCACGGCCGTTTCCGGCGGCAATCCCTCTACTGTCGTCGTATCCGTCACACTGTCGGCGATAGCTGAATTGGTGTTGGAACGGGCTGTCACCGTGGTCAGGTCTACCTGCCCGGCGGCAGCGGCCGCGTCAATGGTCACGGAAACCGTCACCTGTCCACTGCCGCCAGGGAGTAGGGCAAGTTGGGTTGGGTTGGCAACGGCCGTCCAACCGCTGGCGGATACGGCCGTGAGTGCATAGGTATCGGCCACGTCGCCCGTATTCGTTACCGTGTGGACGTATTGCACCGTCGCCCCCGGCGCGCCCGTGGCAGCGCTGTCCGCTTCGATGTTCACGCCCAGGTTGGCCGGTTCACCTGTGACCGTCGTCGTATTCACCACCGCCGCCGTAAAGGCCGGGCTGATGGTGGACGTGGCTGTAATGGTCGTTACGTTGACCAACCCAGACGCGCCCGGCGGCACGATCATCGTCATAGTGACGACCCTTTGCGCGCCGGGAACCAGGAAAACGGCCGTCGGCGCAACCGTCGGCTGCCAGTCCGGCTGGCTGTCCCAGGTGATGGCGAACTGCTCCACGCCGTCGCCGTTGTTTGCCAGGGTGTGGGTGTAAACGGCCGTTGCCCCCGCATCCACCGTAGACGCACGGTTGGGCGTGAAGGTGAAGCTGTGGTTTTGCGGCGTGCGTGTCGTATCCGTCACCACATCAAACACCGTCGGATCAGTGTCGGAGGTGACGTAGACCTGGGTCAGGTCTTGCACGCCGCCGATGGCCGTGGTGGAGATGGACACCGAGACCGTCACCGGGGCGCTTTCGCCCTGGTCCAGCCGCAGTTGATCCGGCTGCACGCTGACCACCCAATTTCGGCTGGACGTGGCCGTTAGCGAATAATCATCCGGCCCGGTCCCGGTATTGGTGACGATGTGCTGGTACTGGATGGTATCGCCGGGATCGCCCATGCCTTGCCGGTCTGGCTCGATGTCCACGCCCGGCTCGATGGGCGTCCCGGTGATGTTGGTCGTCTCGGTGACGGCCGCCTGATGGACGCTGCTGATGGTGGACGAAGCGGTGATGATGGTGACATTGCTCAGGCCAGATGCGCCCGCCGGCACGGTCAGGGTGACGGCAACCGTCGTTTGCTCGTCGGGGGCCAGCGTGACCAGCGTGGGGGTGATTGTCTGCGCCCACGGCTGGCTGGCGTCCCAGAGGAGGATGAAGGTATCTATGCCGTCGCCGGTGTTGTGCAGGGTGTGGGTGTACACGGCCGTTGTGCCCGGATCCACGGTGCTGCTGCGGTCGGGGAAGAAGGCCAGGCTGTGGTTTTGCGCCACGCGGGTGGTATCTACGGCCGTGTCCACCGTATTGACATTCGCCCCGGAGGTAGCGGTGATGACCAGTGTGTCCAGCGTGCCCGGCAGCGCGCCGGTAGGCACGCTGATGACGGCCGTGACTGTCACCCATTCGTCAGCGCCCAACGTGATCGAGTCAGGCGTCAGGCTGTCCAGCCAGCCTTGCTGACTGACGGCCGTCAGGTCAATCGTGTCGGTCAGGTTGCCCAGGTTGGTCAACCGATGTTCATACGTCACCAGCGTGCCCCGGTCGGCGATTTGCGCCAGGTCTGGTTCCAGCGAGAGGCCGGTGATGGCGCTGACGGTGGTGGTGTTAACGGCCGTGTCTTGCAGCCCGGTGGTGCGGCCGGTGGCGGTGATAACGGCCGTTTGCATCAGGCCGCCCGTGCCCGCCGGCACAGTCACCAGCACATCTACTGTCGTTTGGGCATACGGCGCCAGCGTCACCGAGATGGGCGAGACGCTGACCGGCCAATCGGGCCGCGAACTGCCAATCGTCAGGTCCACAATTTCGGTGGTGTTGCTGTCGTTGGTCAGCGTGTGGGTGTAAGGCACAGTCACGTCGTCCGCCACGGTGGCGGCGTTGTCCGGTTCCAACAGCAGGGCGTTGGCCGCCAGACCGACGGTGGTGGTGTTGGTCAGGGTGTCGCTGGCGTCCGGGTTGGTGGCCGCCGCGGTCACAATCACCTGATGCTGCGTGCCGCTGATGGCTCCGGCCGGGATTTGCACGCTGACGGTGAAGGTCATGATGCCACCGGGAGCCAGGAAGCCGGTCTGGTCGGGCGTCAGGGTGACGAGCCAGGAAGTGGGCACGGCCGTATACGTCAGTTCAAACTCGTCCACGCCGTTGCCGGTGTTGTGCAGGGTGTGGGTGTAGACCACTGTCTCGCCCGGCAGGCCGCTGCCATCTCGTGATGGGGCAATGTCCACACCGGCCGTCTGGCTGATGGTGGTGGTGTCTTCTACGCTGCGCACCAGGCCGGAATTGGACGTGGCCGTGAGCGTGCTGACGGCCGTTGAACCCGGCTCGCCGCCGGTAACTACCAGGCTAACGTCCACCGATTCGCCATGCGCCAGGTCGGTGATGGTGGTCGGGGAGAAGCTGAACGACCAGCCGACGGCGACAGGCGGCGCGAGGGTGTTGCTGAGGGCCAGCGTGTACGTGTCGGTGAAGTCGCCGGTGTTGGTGAGGGTGTGCCAATAGGTGATGACTTCCCCGGCGTCAATGGTCGCCGCCAGCGGTGTGGGCAAGAAGACGAAGCCCGGTTTTTGCGTGCGTTCGTCCGCGCCGATGTCAATTTGCGGCCCCTGAATGCGCTCTTCCAGGTCAAAGTCACGGCCGTTGAGAACGGCCGTAGACACCAGCGCCGGATTCGACGTGCCCTGATCTTTAGCCGCCGAGCTAAACCCGATGTGGTAATAGCCGTCCACAAACAGCGGATCGCCGGTGCGGTCGTGGGCGCCCGGTGCGCCGTTGCCGCCTATCGGGTCGCCTGATTGGTCGAAGAAGAGATTGTAATCGTTGGTCAGCGTAGCTGTGTTGGAGATGTAGATAGCATCCCCGACGGAGGCCGCATTGCCCTGGAAGATGTGGTTGACGACATTCGCCTGCCCGCCTTCCAGATAAATCGCGCCACCGCCGACGAAGAAGCCGCTATCGCCGGAATTCGCCAGATTGTTGACGAAGGTGTTGTTTTCCAGAACGGCCGTGCCCGTCACCACATACACGCCACCCCCTTCGCCGCCGGCGTCCGACGGGTTGGAGTTGGTATTACCGGCAAAGACAGAGTTGTTCACCGTCAGGTCGCCGTCGGCGTGGTACAAGCCACCGCCAAACCGCGCCCCGTTGGTCAGCACCCACGTCCCGGTGATGGTGAGATTGGCCCCGGCGTTGTAGATGCCGCCGCCAAAGTTGCGGGTGTCGCCGTTGACGCCGCTGGTCGGGGCTGCCTGACCGTTTTGGATGAACAAATTGGACACCGTCGCCGTCACGCCTTCGGTCACGTAAATGACGCGCCGGGCATTTTGCCCATTTAAGATGACGGCGTTGGTGATGGGATACTGCGCCGTGACGCTGTATTGGTCGGCCGCGCTAAACCCGCCAATAATGGAGATGGATTTGTCTATGAAGACGTTTTGCACCATCGGCTCCAGGCCAATCGTGCGGGTGGTGTGGTGGGTGTAGTTGCCCACCGACACCAGCACCGAGTCGCCGTCTACCGCCTGGCCGATGGCGTGTTGAATGGTGGCGCAGGGGCTGAGCGGGTCGGTGCAGTTGGTATTGTCGGCCGCGCCGCTGGCGGCGACGTAGCGGGTTCCCGGCGCGGGCAGGATGGTGATGGCCCCCTGGGATGCGCCAAAGTTCAGGAAATCGGCGGTGGAACGGGCCACGACGCCAGGGTTGGCAACGTCGCCAGCTACGGCCGTGTTCAGAATCGTGATCCGCAGCGAGGTGGTGAATATTTCATTGGGTCGCAGCGTCACCACGGTGTTGGTGATAATTTCCTGGGTATCGAAGTCTAACAAGGCGGCGTTGGCGTGCCGTGGCCCAGAGTTGGGCGTCACGGAAAACGCCTGGGTTTCGTTGCCCACGTTTTTGACGTACTGCGTGTAGGTGAGAACTTCACCGGGCACGGCCGTTGTGATGATGGGCGGGTACACTTCCACGCCGCTGGTGGGGCCGGTGCTGGTGCGGAAAACGGCCGTGTCCGCCGCGCGCCCAATGGGCAGCGAGCGAGATTCGCAGTGAATTTCACTGTCTTCGATCAGGCCCACCGTCGCCGTTGTAGGAACCGTCACGGTGAGAACGCGGGTGATTGCCTCACCCAGGTCGTAATCGTCCCAGTCCAGAACGACGGTTTGCAGATTGCCGCCTTCCAGCGTGGACCAGCCTTGCGTCGAGCTGTTGAGGGTGATGGTGATGGTGTCGGTGTAGCCATTGGACAGGTAAGGGCTGAAGCCATCTCGCTGCAAGTCAATGTAAGATTCATAGCCAACGTTGATGATTTCCAGCGTGTACGTCGCCACGCCGCCGGGCGCGATAGACGCCGAACCTTCAGCCGGCTCAATCTGGCAGCCAAAGTCTTTCCGGTATTCGTATGCGCCCACATCGCTGCGCAGCCCGTGCGGCGGCTGCAAGTACGGGATATTGTCGGCGAAGCCATCCGGCCGGAAGAACACTCCGGCGTCATAGTTAATGGGGGAACCATCCGGGGGAACCGGTCTGGGGAAGGTGGGATCGGCCGCGTCTATGTTGCGTGAATCCACGCTGAGGATGCGGATGCCCCACAAGCCGGGGTCGCCAACGATGGCGTTGTCGTTGCTCAGCCCGGCGGAGAAGTCTCCGGGCTGGTTGTCGTGGAAGTTGTTGTAGTCCAGCGAGCCGGACGGGGAGCTGACGCCGGCCGGATTGGCAACGGCCGTATTGCTGTACACGATGCTGTTGCTCAGCAAGAAACCCGTGCCGGTATTGTAGACGCCACCGCCGGAGCCGGTTGCCGCGTCGTTGTTGCGGATGGTGTTGTGGTAAAGCCGGAAGAAGCTGCCAGTGTTGTAGACGCCGCCGCCGTTGTTAACGGCCGTGTTCTGATAAAACGTCGCGTTCACCAACCGGGAGTTTGCGGCCGAATTGTACACCCCACCGCCGCTGTTCCCGGCGCTGTTGCCGAAAAAGTTGGCGTTGCGCATGTCGAATTCGCCCGCGCTGTACAGGCCCGCGCCCTGGTTGGTCGCCACGTTGCCATCATAAAACACGTAGTTGAGGAAGATTTCGTCGCCCTCAATGCGCAGGCCACGCGACGGGTAAGCGATGCCAATGGTCATGCCGGTCATGTCGGCGCTGGACGTTGCCCCGCCATAATAACCGCCGCCGTTAACGGCCGTGTTCTGGGCAATGTCGCTCACTTCCATCCACACCGTGCCCGTCCCGGCATTGTAGATGCCACCACCGTGGTCGCTGGCCGGGTCGGTGTTCAAGGCGTTGCCGCGCACAAAGGCCAACTGCTCAAACGTCGGCGAGGCGTCTTCGGCCACGTAAATGACGCGGCCATCATCTACGGCGTTGATAATGGTAGTAACGTGCAAGATGAACGGGTTTTTGCGGTCGCCGGCCAATGGGTCAAAGGTATCGCGCGGCAGCGAACCGATGAAGTGCAAATCTTCGGTGACGTAACCCACCTGCTCTGTGCCATTTTTCGTCTGCACGCCGCGACATTCGCCACGCCCAATCAACACGTCATACTCGTCGGTGGCTTCGGCGTACTCAATGGCGTCCTGCAAAACGCTAAAGTATTCGTCACCCACTTTGATGAGACAGGCGTTGATTTCATCCGCGCCGATGTCCGGGGCGCTGTTGGTGGGCCGCATGTCGCCGTCGTAGTCGCTGTCTATCAGGTGCAGCGGGTTCAGCAGCGGGTCTGCCAGTTCCGGGTCGCCCTGGTCTTCGCCCGGCGAGAAATCGTCCAGGTGAAAATCTGCCGCCAGGAAGTCTTTGTAGGTCGGGATTTGGGAGATGCTGCCCGCGCCGGGGACGACGTTGGCGTAGTTTTCCGGGAAGTTGGCAAAGGCGTTGTTGTAGTCCACGCGAGGCGCGCCGGCGACCACAAAGACGCCGGTCCCCAGGTTGCGGTCTATGATGTTGCTGCGGATGTCGGCGCTGCCGGCGGCGTTGTAGATGCCGCCGCCTTCCAGACTGGAAGCCTCGTTTTCGACAAAGGTGTTGTGCCAGAAACGGCCGTTGCTGTTCGCATTGTACAGCCCGCCGCCGGTGGTCGCCTCGTTGTGGTAGATAAAGTTGTTGCGCACGTCCACATCGTTGCCGGTCCCACCGGTGACGTAGACAGCGCCGCCGTTGGTGTTGGCTTCGTTGCCGTGCAGCTTGTTGCCGTCCAGGTTCAGGTCGCCGTCATTTTGATAAACAGCCCCACCATCGAAAGCCACGTTGCCCATGAACTCGGTTTGATGGATGGTTGCCAGCCCGCTGGTCGCA